>CAZGLA010000073.1:0-3516 GCA_964526575.1 uncultured Candidatus Peribacteria bacterium
ATAGGAATAGTTCTAGAACTATTTTCTATAACTACTTGCTATGCCCTACCACTCAAACTACCACTACACCTACACCTATTCCTTATTTCTTTGTGATATAATGCTAAGAACATAAATAAAAATCATGCCTGAACAAAAAGGTCCCTTCCGTATCGGCGTCATGGGATCAGCCAGTGGTCATATTACGAAAACCTCCCAAAAGAAAGCTTTTCGCCTGGGGGAATTGATTGCTGAGAAAGGCCATTATCTTGTAAATGGCGCCACAAATGGCCTACCCCATATCGCTGCCCAGGGAGCACATAGCAAGGGCGGCAAGACATTTGGTATTTCCCCTGCCAAAAATGCTACTGATCATGTGGAGCACTGGCATTTGCCAATCGAACCTTATACTTTCATTACCTATACCGGTATGGGTTTTGATTTTCGCGATCATCTTAATATTTTCAACAGCGAAATTGTTATCTTCGTCGGCGGTGGTATTGGCACGCTCAATGAATTCACCCTCGCTTACCATGAAAATAAAATCATCGGTATCTTGGAAGAAACCAGTGGTGTTACTCGTAAATTACCTGAGATTCTCGATGCTTTGGCCTATAAAACTACTGCCAAACTTTTCTTTTCCCCTGACCCTGAAGAATTACTAAATCTAACTATCGCCGAACGCAAAAACGGCCTCGATGAATCTAGTATTTATTACGAATAAGAAATTTCTAATCTGTAATATCGAAATATCGGAATGGATCTCTTTGGAATAACTGAAAGAACGTGTTAAGTATAAGCTTCCTTAGAAGTTCTGGGGCGTTTTTGTCATGAGCAAACTCTTTGACTTTGGCGGCAATGGCGGAAGGAACAATAGATATCTGGCGGCGAATTGAGATCTCGTGCTCTGGTGCTTTTTGTTTATAAAGCAACTTCTCAGTGATCGTTTTTAGATCACGATCATGCAACATGGCAATGGCCTGCCAACGGAGCCGCATACATTCTTTCTTATCATCTAGCATTTTCTCGTAATCCGCTAAAGAAAACTCAGTACTATCAAGTTGTTTTAGTGTTACATTCTTTCCTTTATGTAACAAAGCTGTTGGTTGGTGTAAAAAGATACGGCCATCTCTCTTCACTTGATTATCTTTATTTTCCCATCTTTTCACCCCATCCTTCACCGCTTCTCTGATCAAGTGATGGTAAATATCTTCACAACGTTCTTCAGGCTTTTTTTGTATTGTCGATAATAGCTCATACAAAGATTGTATGAATTTCATCAATTCTGTTTCTTCCATCTCTAAACGGATAAGTGTGGCCCGAGCATAATCCAATGACAATTGTATACTTTTAACCACGGCGAAATCTTTTTTCCACAAAAGATGCGCACCTCGCTCCTCCAATTTATTAGTATCGAGGAATGTCTTATCTATTTTCACTGACTTCAATCTTCCATCTCGAATCAATGCGCTATTAAAATCTTCCTCATTGCTGGTGCAAATCGTAAAGACCCTCTTGAGTACCCCAGTACCGCTGAGCACGGTCTTGAGTTCAGAAAGTGCTTCTTCACCTTTTTTATCTATGGTAAATTCTTTCGTTTCTTCATTGCTGTGCCGAGAGCTCTTTTCACCATATGTATCATCCTCACGTTTTATTGATGCTGCTTTACTGACAAAACTTCTGACCAAATGCTCAAATTCGTCAAAGAATAGCACCACATATTTGTTCGACTTATCAGCGTTCACTTGTGCCTGCTCATAAAGTTCACGTATTGCCTGGCCAGGACTGGGAGAATTCGTAATAGCTGGTATGTCTACTTTCAAAACCATGACTTTATCACCCAACTCATGCATAAAGAAACGAATATATTCAGTCTTACCGGTACCCGGTGACCCATACAATAAAAGCCCTTTATCTGGCCAATGCTCTACTGACTGCCCACGCATAAACATTTGCACGAGACTCGTATGCATACCAACAAGAGCAGATGGCAGAACATATTCCCGTGCGGATAAAGGATTGGCATTTATAGTGCTCGCAAAACGCACACTCTCTTTTGCAGCATTTAACTTCGCACGTATCTCTCGAATCAGTTCAACAATTTTAGCTTTTCTTTCTTCAATACTCTCAGTTTTCAAAACATCTTTGAATCTTTGCTCTAAAAGATCTCTTGTGGAAGATAACAGTATTTCTCCTTCCAGTATTTCCTGTAAATCTTCCAGTCTTTGGCTCATGTTTTGGGGTAAATAAAAACAGCAGGAAAGAGAACAAGGTACAAAACCCTTCTTGTTGTGTCAATGAACACTATTGTCCATGTATTATGATTCTAAACCACCAAAAATGAAATGTTTCTTCTTTACTACCGGACAGTCTTACCACGAGATCCCTCGAACTCGGCTGCGCCTCGCTTCGGGATGACCATCATCTATTCCCTATTTCTACTCGCACGAGTAGATAGGTATCCACAAACCGCCAAGCCCAAAGCATCGGCGGCATCATCAGGCTTGGGTATCTTATCGAGCTTTAGCATCGCTTTGATCATCATACCTACTCTTTGCTTTTCTGCTCGGCCATGGCCAGTAATGAGTTGCTTCATCTGTAATGGCGTAAACTCTACAAATAGTACATTCGCCTTGGCAATCTCATAGAGAATTACCCCTCTCGCTTGTGCCACACTGATGCCACTGGTGACATTCTTAAGAAAAAATAATTGTTCGACGACACAAAGATCTGGCTTCATTTCCTTGAGTAACGCGGCAATATCTTGGCCAATCTCTTTCAGGCGCTCGATCATGGGTGATTTCTTGTCGGTTTCAATCACGCCGCACTCTCGAAAAAGCAGCTCACGTTTTTTTTGTACTTCAATAAGTCCATAACCAATTGTTGCTGTGCCAGGATCAATGCCAAGAATTTTCATAAACAAATTGCCAGAGTTACGCTAAGAAGATACTATCAGTTTGCTTAAATCACATCTATGTTTGATAAATTTAAAGACATGTACAAGTGGCAAAAACAAGCCAAGACTATGCAAAAAGAGCTGCAGAAAACTGTTTTCACTGCCCATACTTCTGATGAAATGGTTCATGTCGAGGTTAACGGTGCATTGGAGCTCACGAACCTGACCATCAAAGAAGGCGCCTTTGCTAGTTATGATGAGCAAGGTTTAGCAAAAACCGTTGTAGAAACTATTGAAAAGGCCATGCTCAAAGCCAAGAAGTCCAGCTCTGAGTCTATGCGCAAGAATATGCCAATGAGTGGTATGCCGGGCATGTAATTAACAATTTTCAATTGAAAATTATCAATGAACCCAACTCCTTAAGGTAAGGGAGCTTTGAGTCCATTGATAATTGATAATCGATAATTGTTAATTATTTAGGCTCTCGTATTCATCATATTCCATTCACTGCGAGCCAAAGCACATTGATTGCCATTATTACTTTCATTGGCAGACATCAGGTAACTCTGACCTAAATTATTGTGTCGCAGTCCCAGGGCATGACCGATTTCATGTGCCAAAGTTTCGCCTGGCTTATAGGT
>CAZGLA010000074.1:0-6977 GCA_964526575.1 uncultured Candidatus Peribacteria bacterium
GAATGTGAGCGCTATCCAAAAGCATAAGGCTGCAAAGATCAGCAGTAGCCATGGTTGTATAAATTGGTCCTTTGAAGCCATGCTTCACCAAAGTAGGAATATTGCCAGAATGATCGATGTGGGCATGTGAAAGTACAATCACGTCGACATCTTTGAGTGCTTTGGCATTAGCTTCATTCTTGTCGAAACTCTCTTGGCGACGTCCTTGAAAGAGACCACAATCAAGCAAGATCTTTTTACCGTTTACTTCCAGGAGATGAGCTGAGCCGGTTACTTCTTGGGCAGCACCAAAGGAGGTGAGTTGCATTGGCAGTTTTTATTGGATATCAATATCTCTTTATTGTACCATAATCCCGCTGTTTCCTTATATATGAATGATGCGAAAGGCATTTTGGCTGCTTTCTCTAGCGAGATCAAAAAGAAATATGGTTTCGTCGTATTTGAGCTGACTGCTAAGGAGGGTGATCCCTGCATCATTTTCGGCAAAGTGCTTATTCGAAAATTACTGGAACTTTTGGAGAAGAAGTTTCAGGAAGCTCATGTTCCTGCGCAATTTCAAGTGAGCATTCTTAGTGAGCTGCCTGTGCCTCCACTAGGATATGCATATGTGGATCATGTTCCTACGAATGTCTGGAGAAGGGTGATGAAGAGGGATTTACCCCGGTTTCTTTCGACCCAAGTGAATGTGAAAGAAGATCCTATTAAGCTTTTGTGGGAGATAGATGAACATTTTTGTGTACAGCTTGTCGACCAAACTATTGGTTGGATTCATAAGTCGGAATTAACGAGAATAAATGGCTCTCCTGATTGGACACCTCCTGCACAGAAAGCTTGTAGTAATCAAGAATTCGATATGTATCTAGAACGCTGGTTGGGTGTGCCTTATGTGTGGGGAGGAACAACAATGTCAGGAATAGATTGCTCTGGCCTCATGCAAAATATTTATCGGCGCTGTTTCAATTATTTATTACCAAAGCACAGCATAGATCAGATGAAAGTAGGAACTTTAGCAACAGAACCTAAAAAGGGCGATTTAGCTTTTTTCCGATATACTAATGCTGATAGTAAAGTATTTAGTCATGTAGGCATTGTTATCGATCCTGAGCAAAAGAAGATTCTCAATGCCAGTCTTTCGCAGAAGAAAGTAATTATTAATACTTTCGCTGAAATGATGCGCTCGGATTATGAATTTCTTGGCTTTTATCATTATCCGATTGAGATTATATGAAATTAAATATTGCCGGGTTAAAAAATCCGAAACTGAATATTCATATTGTCGGGGCTGCTGCTGCTGAAGGTTCAGCCATTGCCAGATTTCTTTTTCAAATTGGGGCAAAAAATGTGACATTGCATGATTTTTGTCAGAAAGAGGAATATCAAAAACATTTTCTCACTTTTCATAATGGTATCGAGAATCGGGGAAAATTGTGGCAGGTAATGAAAAAGCTGCCCTATACTGTCAATTTTGTTGATCAATACCTGGAAGACATTGAAAATGCTGATCTCATATTTTTACCGCAAGCTTGGTATAAATATGATTTTAATTATCCAAAATTAGGAAAGATTGTAGAAGAAAAAGAAGTTGCCACATCTAATATGATTGATCTTTATTTGCAGTTATTTCCAGGAACAACTGTTGGAATTACGGGGACTCATGGTAAAACCACGGTAATGCGTTTGCTTGGACATATATTGAAAGAAGCGAGGAAAAGTGTTTTTGTTTCCGGGAATGATCGGCATAGTGCTCAAGTTCTAGAATTGCTGGCGCAAGCAGAGTCGTTGAATGCTGATGATATTTTGGTTTTGGAAATTAGTAATCGACATTTGAAACAATCATTGGAAAAGAGCCCTCACATCGCAGTAATCACCAATATTCACCCCAACCATTTAGATGAGCATGAGAGTATTGATGAGTATCGAGAAGTAAAGAAAAGTATTGCATCTAAGCAGGGACCAAATGATTATTTAATTTTAGGACCAGGAGACGAGAAACTCCTTAATTCAGAATTCAGGATTCAGAATTCAGAATTGAAAGCAAAAGATAAAATAATATTTGCGGGAAAAGATTTGAATGTCTTAGAAACGAAGTTCACATTACCTGCCACATTACCGGGGGTGCATAATCATGTGAATGTTCTTATTGTTTATGAAGTATGTAAATTGTTGGGAGTTGATGAGAAGACTTTTCAAACTGGATTGAATACTTTTCCTGGTGTTGAAAAACGTTTAGAAAAAATTTATAAGGATGAAAATGTTACGGTTATCAATGATTTAGCGGCTACTGCACCAGAAGCGACCAAAGCAGCAATGTCATCATTCCCTGGCACCAATTTGATCGTCATCATGGGCGGAGATGATAAAAATCTCACCCAAGCTGCTTGGCAAGATTTTATTAAGGCTTCGAAACATACGACTCTGATTGTATTACCAGGAACTGTAAGAAACCGTCTACAAGAATTAAAAGCAGATATTATTCCAGTAGAAACCTTTGATGAGTCGCTAGAAGAAGCGAGAAAGCATATCAAAAAAGAACCTACTGTGATTATCATATCACCAGCGGGAGAGGGGTTTTATACGAAATTCTTGCAAGGAGTAAACCTTAAAAAAGTTCTAAGTTCTAAATTCTAAGTTAAATTAAAACTCAACTCTGAACTTGAGTTATTTCTCTTCTTCAATAATCTTTACTCTCGGTGGATGGGTGTCAGTGCGAATTACTTCCATCTCGGCACCACACATGTCACACATGAGTTGGGCGCCCTCGAAGACCTCTTCTTCAGTGGCAGCGATTACTTCGCCACAGGCTAAGCAAATGATGGTCTCATCATCGTCGCCATCGCTATCGTCTTTATTTGCTTTGCTTGATGCGGTATCCTCATCATCGAGGTCATCATCATCATCATCGAAATCATCGCCTACGACCTGGGGCCCCATGAATTCAAAATTAAGCATAGTAGAAAATAGCAAAAACTGCCCCCACTTTACTCATTTCTTTAGAAAATGCAAACCGATAATTTGAAAGTCATTGAAAACCGCTTTGATATCTGGCGTTATGCCAATTCTCTCTCCTCTGTTTTGGAGCAGTTTTGGATCAGCGATCAGCGAAGAGAATTTACACGTTTGGAGAAAAGAAGCGATGAACTTTTTATCAAACGTGAAGATGAACATCCTTTAGGGTCGCATAAGGGACGTAGCTTGGCTTATCAATTATCACGATTACAGGCGAATGGGAAAGATAAACTAACTATCTCTTCTTCGGGAAATGCTGCATGTGCTTTCTTGAGTCTAACACCCAGCAAAAACAGCTTTGCTTTTATTTCTCCAAAAGCCGATCAGAACAAGTTGGCGGCATTATTGAAACTACCTACCAAGGGACAAATAATTGTTTCCGAATCACCAAGAACTTTTGCCAATTGGTTAGTGAATAAACATGGTTTTACTGATCTGCGACCATCACAAAGTGATGATGCAATCATAGGTCTTATGTCTTTGGGGTTTGAATTATTTGAACAAATTTCTGATTTGTCTCAGGACTACAGTATCTTTTCTGTTACTACCAGCGGTGGGAATATTTTGGGTATGTATAGAGCATTTAAAATGTTGCAAGAAAAAGGATTGCTCAAGAGTTTACCCCGATTATTCCCTGTTCTGCTTCAAGATTATAAAGGCGGTACATTAACAGCTGAACGTACAAAAGAATTAGAGAAAGTTATCAGCGAAACAAATGGACAAATCATTACAATAAAACCAGTTCTGGATGGTGAAGAAGTAACTTCTTTTGAAGGGAATACGGCTTTGCGAGCGTATGAACAATGTAAAATTAAAAATGTAAAATGTAAAATTGGTAAAGCTATAGTGATTTTTACGGGGAGAATATGGCCAGAAATGCCAATTCCCGAACATAAGGTGTACAGTTCCGTTTCTGATTTTGCTAAGGATTTCAAGCTATGATTTTTTATATTATTCCGGAAATTCGGTATGGAATTGGACTACCCGAGCTTAGTTCAGAACCAATGATGATCATCACTAGTCATCGTCACCCAGCAATTCCTTTTATGCGGGAAGCGGATAATACGATTTGGTGTGCGGAAGAATCCCTCGACCCCGCGGGTGCGGGACTCGGGACAGGGAGGGATAAAGCGCTTTACCAGGCGCATGGACTTTTGGAACTAAAAGAAGTGCAGGCATTAATTCTAGCTGTACCTGAGAAAGAGCGTCATTTGCTAACATTCAAAATCACGCCACGATTCGAGAAATTGGCGGCTCCGCTCAAAGCAAAAGTGCTCATGCCTTCATATACATTGAATCGTTTTTGGGAAGATAAAAATAAAGGTATGGATGAGCTGAAAAAACTGGGAATACCAGTGAAGGAATCTCTGTCAGGTTTGTGGCAAGAGTTTAACTATGATGATGCAATTGCACGTTTTGGTACAAAAAGCTTGGTCATTCAAAAACCCAGAGGAATGGCTGGCAGTTCAACGCACTTTGTTCATGATCAGAATGAGTGGGATGAATTGGGAAAAACATTAGGCAGCAATCCATCAATAAAAATCAGTCCATTTCTCATTGGCACTACATATACCGTAAATGCTTTAGTGAGTAGTACCGGGGTTTATTCAGGCTATCCTATGTTCCAGATAACGGGAGATCATCGGTTCACACGCTATGAGGGGGGAACTTCGGGAGTAGATATGTCCGGATGCAGATCGTTCTCTGCCGCTTTTTTACACGAAATCAAAAACAATATTGAAAAAATTGGTAAAGCGATGGCAGAAGATGGTTTCTTTGGCTGGTTTGGAGTTGATTTTATTGTTGATGGAAATGATACAATTACTATTATTGAAATTAATCCACGATTTACAGCTTCAGTAAGCGTCTTTAGTCAGGCACAAAACCATGGTTTGCAGGCAAACTTTTGGTCAGGAAATTTAAATCTTCAGCAGAAATTGCCTGACATGATGAAGCCCTTACCTTTTACAACCTTGATTATTCGCAATATTGAATCTAACAATAAACTCATTGCTCAAGATTTCATGCCGGGTATTTATCATCTCGTGGGCAATAAACTGGTGTTGAAAAAAGCAACGGTATTTATAAAAGACATGGCCAGTCCTCAGGAGTATTTAATTATAACTAAGGGCAAAGATACCGAAATTCATCCTGATGGCGAAATGGCCACTATTATCGCTCATCGCAGTGCGGTGAAGAATGAACATATCGATGATGATCTAGGCAAAGTAGCAAATTTAGTTACAATAGCACTGCATAATTCTTAATTTAGAATTTAGAATCTATAATTTATAATTCCCAAAGGGTATATGGCTGATGTTGAAAATCCAATCAATATAGAAAAAGGGGAAGAAGGTCCTGGGAAGAAACCGGAAGAGGGGGAAATACCCGCCGGTGTTATTGAGAAGGCTCGTGAATATGGAGTACAGCCCAGCCAATGGCAGCAATACGGCCAGCAAATTCAACAAGAATATGACAGAATTGTAAAAGCGGTCATGAGCGAATATCAGCTTTTAGACAAAGTAGAACAAGAAAAAATCATTCATGCCTTACAGTCAGGCGATGATAGTGCTCTCGATCAAGTATTAGCTACAGTACAGTCGAATATCAAAGATCAAGATCGAGCTTTACCAGGGGTGATGAATAACTTGAAAAAAGTCGCTGCCAAGAAAATCTTGGAGCAGCATGGCCTTAAATAAGTTCTAAATTCTAAGTTCTAAATTATAAATTGAATTACAGAAGATGCTTTTCTAACTCGTGCAGGGTAGAGAGCTGTAAACAATTAAGAGCGGGATTGGGTTTTGTAATGTTTACCAGAGCTGTTCTAATACCGAATTCTTGGGGAATAATATGATCGGTTTTTTCGCGATCACCTATATAGAGAAATTGTGATGGTTGGGCATCAGGATATGTTTCCAACCACAATCTAAAGGCACTGCCATCACCTTTGGGGAATTCGCCGGGAATGACAAAGTGAAATGTTTCCCGTTCAATTGCCAGCAATTCCAGTTTTTTGAGAGCAATTGAGTTGGGTGAGCCAGTGATCAGATCGAGACCTCTAAACTTCTGGCGTATTTTATGAAGCAAGTCTTTTGTCTTGGGATTGGGAACGATAAACTTGGAAATATCTGCTCTTTCCAGGGCTTCTTGGACGACTTCTTTGGGGTGAGGGACTCCTAACTTTTGTAATGTTTGGCTGCCAGTAAGGCCTTTACCATCTTGATAAAGATCAGTGAAGAGTTTTTTGGCTTTTTCTCGAGAACAGTGTCGATGTCGAGCAATCTTTACATAAATGTATTCTTGAATAGCTGCATCGATCTCTGGAGATTTGGGATACAGGGTTTGATCCAAATCAAAACCGACAATGCGAATATCCTTTTTATCAAAATTAGTAGCAGACATAAAAGAGTGTTAGGTCACCTAATGGGACATGAAGAGTTTCAGCATATTGAGTAGCAATATAATTGAGTAGCTTTACATCATTTTCTTTATCGACTAAAGGATGGTTGGTAAAGGTGGCAGTCATATGCAATTTCTTGCCGAACACATTGGCTTGCAGGAAAACGAGTTGTTCTGATTGCGGATCATCTTCTGCGGCATGATATGTGCTCAAAGCAGGGTTGTTGTGCATGATACCTTTATCTTTTAGGTAGTTGATAGCTTTGGCTATCGTATTGATACCACGATAATTTTCCAAGCGATCCAGAAAAGCATTGTTGGGTCTGGCTATTTCTGTTTGTAGAGGGACTTTCATGTAAGCAACCGCGCCGTTTTCTGGAGCAGGTTTACTATTTTTACCAAGACGATGTGGACCGATCATTGTGTCGAGATCATCACTAGGTTTAGATGGTTCACTGAGAAGTTTTCTGGTGCGCTGTTCCTCAGTCAGTAACAAGATATTGGCTCGACTGGATAACATAAACTCATCGCCAATTTCTATACCCAACTGCTCTCTAATGGTTGTTGTATAG
>CAZGLA010000075.1:0-7076 GCA_964526575.1 uncultured Candidatus Peribacteria bacterium
GTGAGAATGGATCATGAATAGTACTTGCTTCTGCCTGAGTAATTGTTTGATCTTGTGGAACACTGTTCCATATTGCGCCATTCATCATGACGCCTTGAATCAGAATGACGAACAAACCAGCTGCGACTTTTATTTTAAGGCCACTTTTTTGGGGGAGAGTCAACATTTGCGGGGGAGAAAATATATCAAGAAATTATACCATACTTCTACGAGCGCTGTCATGCCGAAGCGACGCGTAGCGGAGTTCGAGGCATGACAGCACGTTCAGGACGATAATGAATTTGGTAAAACAATCTTCACCTCGGTACCCACATTGATCTTCGATGTAAGTGTAATCTTGCCTCGATGAAACTGGACAATCTCTCGTGCAATAGCCAAACCCAAACCCGAACCTTGCTCATTGATACCCTTTCTCCCTCTATAGAAAGGCAAGAAGACCTTAGGTATATCTTGAGGAGGAATACCAATACCAGAATCTCTGATAGAGAATTCATAATTCTTCTTCACTACCCTGAGACCAATAAAAACTGGAGACTTTTTACTTTTTTTCTGGCAGTACTTAATGGCATTTTCTAAAATATTACGGAGGACAATCGTTATTTTCTTAGCATCTCCCACAAAAGCCGCGTTCTTAGGAATATCTGTCCGAAAAGAAAAATAAGGAAAAGCCTCGCGATATTCTTGAACAATATCTGAAAGAAGTTTACTGAGATCAAATTGCTTGCTTTGGAGTAAATCCATATTTTCCTTCACATTCTTATATATGGTTAGTGAATTCATGAGTTTACTCAACCGATCAACATTAGCGTAAATTGCTTCAGTTTCTTTACTAATCAATTGCTGCTTGGGGGGAGAACTTTTCAATTTGTCACTAAGCCCTTCGACATGCGCTTTCAAAAGCATCAACAAGTTCTGCATACTGTGAGTTGTTTGCGCCAAATTATTTATAGAAACAGTCTTTTGCATTGTGAGTTTTACATTTTACATTTTACATTTTACATTTTTAATTGCCAGCTAGTCTTTCTCTCCCGGCGTCACAAGCTCTGGCACAGTCACACCCTTTTTATCTTTCCAGGTAATGATATTGAGATCATCGACCACTATTTCGGTGATAAAGCGTTTATCGCCTTTCTCTACCTCATAGGAACGATTCACTATTCTGCCCTCGACATATACAGCAGAACCTTTGGTCAAATGATCCTTCGCTACTTGGCCCAAATTTCCCCAGATCACCACCCTATGAAAGTCAGTGGCTTTTTTCTTTTCACCACCACTTTCATACTCACGATTGGTAGCCAAAGGAAATGAAACCATACTATTGCCATTGGCCACTTTCTTCTGATCGGGATCGGCGGCTAGATTTCCGATCAACATGGCTTTATTGAGAGAACGCATAGGACTTTTGGTTAAAAGTAAGCACACGATAACAAATGAAAAATGAAATAAATCTTCTTGACTTTTCTCCTGTGTCCCAGAGATGCTTCGGCAAGCCTCAGTATGACAAATTCACGATTAACGATTCACGATTCTCAATTTTTGTTCAATATGCTATATTCCCGCTGCTTTTCGTGTTGTTTTTCCAATTTTAAATTTTACATTTTTAATTTTCAATTTCTTTATGCTCAAGCGTCTTTGGGTGCGTATCACTTTGATCATTCTTATTGCTTTAACACTAGGTTTTCTCGACTTACCCGGGAATATAAAACAACAAGCACTAGGTGCGGAGTCAGACTTTGCCAATTGGGCCAATAATGTGAAGTTTCATCTTGGTTTGGATTTACAAGGAGGCACCCAATTACGCTATCGGGTCGATACCAGCCAAATCAGCGCTATAGAAAAAGCTTCTATTGTCGACGGCATCAAAGGCGTTATCGATCGCCGTATCAATTTACTCGGTATTTCTGAAGCTATAGTCCAATCATCCCAATTGGGTGATGACTTCTATATTATTGTGGAATTGCCCGGTATCAAAGATATCAATGAAGCCATAGAGCGTGTAGGTAAAACTGTGCAGTTAGAATTCAAAGAACAAAAGGCAGAATGGAGCGCAGAGGAAAAGAAGGCAAATGATGCCTACAATGTTGAGTTGTCGCTAAAGGCCAAAGATATTCTAAAGACTGCAGAAAAACCGGAAACTGATTTTGCCCAATTAGTAAGAGAGAAATCCGAGGGTAAAAATATTGCCGGTGGCGGCGAAATTGATTTTCAAGAAGAGTCGCAAATGGATCCGGCGGTATGGACCCAGATTAGCCGACTGGAGGCTGGCAAAATTGCTATGGTAGAAACTGAGGGTGGTATCTATATAGAGAAAATTCTGGAAACTAAAAAAGAACCCAAGGAAAAAGAAAGCAAAGACCAAGTCGAAGCCAGTCATATTTTAATTAGCTATAAAGGAGGAACCCGAGCAGATGTTTCTGTGACTCGTAGTAAGGAAGATGCAAAGAAGCTAGCAGATGAACTGAAAGCGAAGGCTACATCAGCAAATTTTTCGGAGTTAGCAAAGGCAAATTCTGATGATACCAGCAATAAAGACAGTGGCGGATCTCTGGGCACATTTGGACAAGGAGCTATGGTTAAGGCTTTTGAGGATGCTGCTTTTGGTGCTGAGAAGGGCAATATTGTCGGTCCTATAGAAACTGAATTTGGTTATCATATTATTCATGTTACCAACAAAATTGGAGCGGAAAAGAAAGTTGAAGAGATTCTTAAACTCAAACGCCAGGAATTATTCTTGAAAAAGAAACCACCCAAGCCGGAAGGAGGTTGGGTAAGTACGGGGCTTACCGGTGCTCAATTTACTCACGCCACCGCTCAGGTGGATCAAAATAATTTTGGTTATCAAGTAGCTATTCAATTTAACGATGAAGGCGCTAAACTTTTTGGTGAATTGACCAAGAAAAACTTACAAAAGCCGTTCGCTATTTTCTTGGATGATGTACTCATCTCTGCTCCTACCGTACAAAGTGTTATTACCGATGGTCAAGCAGTAATTAGTGGTCGCTTCACCGCCGTAGAAGCCAATGAACTTTCTTCCAATCTCAACACTGGAGCCTTACCTGCCCCAATTATTCTTATCGGGCAAAACACTGTTGGTGCTACCCTAGGACAAGATGCTCTCGATAATGCTGTTAAAGCTGGAATCGTGGGCTTTATTGTTCTGGCTTTATTCATGCTTATTTATTACCGCTTGCCGGGTGTTGCCGCTATTCTTGCTCTCTCTCTTTACGGCATCATTACTGCAGCAATTTTCAAACTCTGGCCGGTCACTTTGACCCTTGCGGGTATTGCCGGTTTTATTCTTTCCGTGGGTATGGCTGTAGATGCCAATATTTTGATTTTTGCTCGTCTGAAAGAAGAATTACTTGGCGGTAAAAGCTTGGAAGTAGCACTGAAATCCGGTTTCGATCGTGCTTGGAATTCTATCCGTGATTCCAATCTTTCCACGCTCATTACCTGTCTTATCTTATTTATCTTCGGCACAAGTATCATTCGCGGTTTTGCTATCACTTTGACCATCGGTGTCCTGGTCAGTATGTTTACCGCTATTTATATCACTCGCACCTTCCTGGATATTGCGATTCGCTGGTTCAAAAAACCCACTCTTTGGAAATCCGGTTTCAGTGACAAGGTTCCTGCTTTCCCTTTCATAGAGAAGAAAAATTGGTTCTTTGGTCTTTCTGGAGCATTATTACTGGTCACTCTTTTTTCACTCTTTACCAACGGCTTAGTACAGGGCATTGATTTCACCGGAGGTACACTTATGGAGGTACAATTTAGTAAACCAGTCGAAACCAGCCAGCTAGCGGATGTCTTCAAGAGTATCAAAAAACCTGAGCCGGTAAGTTTCATACCTGTCGCTCATGCCCAACTGAGAGAGGAAAGTGTTACTGAGAAACCCACTGAAGGCTTGGCCCTACAAGAGGCAGAGAGGAACCCTGATCTTTCCAATACCCAAATTCAACAAGAAGAAGGCAATGCCTTTATCCTCCGAATGAAACATATCGATACTGAAACTCATGATAGGGTCTTGGCCGCATTGAAAGTTTTAAATGATAATCAGGACATCAAGGAACTCCGTTTTGAAACGATTGGACCAACGATCGGTGCCACTCTCCGTCAAAACGCTTTTAAGTCATTGGCACTCGTTGTCATTTTCATGATTCTTTTCATCGCTTATGCTTTCCGCAAAGTACCCAAAACACTCAATGCTTGGCGCTTTGGTATTGTGGCTGTGATTGCCTTACTTCATGATGTGCTCATTACGGTTGGTATTTTCTCGGTTTTCAGTTTGGAAATCGATACACTTTTTATCACTGCACTCTTAACAGTCATGGGTTTCTCCATACATGACACTATTGTCGTCTTCGATCGTGTCCGTGAAAATGTGATCAAATCTACCGGCAAGAAAACTGTTGCTGAAATCGTCAATGATAGTTTGAATCAAACTCTAGCTCGTTCAATCAATACTTCAGTAACTACTCTCATCACTCTCGGCGTTCTATTCTTGTTTGCCGGCGCCGCTATCAAAAACTTTGTCCTAGCTTTGATTGTCGGTATTGCCGTCGGTACGTATTCTTCAATATTTATCGCTGCCTTGCTACTGGTTGTGTGGCATAATGCTACCAAGCCAGCTGCTACTGCTTATGGCAAGAAATAATACTTTTTTTCAAGATTGGCAGGTTTCGAAGAAGAGAGCACCTCATGAATCACTTATTGAGGTGCTACTCCAGACCCGCCAGATTGAAGGTCCCGGTTTTTTTCAATTTGATTATAACCTAGGCCTCCATGATGCCTTTTTATTTAATGACATGGAAAAAGCAGTCAGTCGACTGATGCAAGCTGTCGCCAACCAAGAATCGATACTGATTGCCGGTGATTATGACCTCGATGGTATTTCAGGCACAGCAGTATTATTGGACTTTTTTCAACTGGTGAAAGCATCAGCTTTCTATAAATTACCGCACCGAATTCATGACGGTTATGGTCTGAATACCAAGACCATTATTGATGCTCACAAAAATAAAATTAAAGTGATCATTACCGTAGACAATGGTATCAGTTGTTTTCAAGAAATTGCTTTAGCACAATCTTTGGGAATTGATGTGATCATCACTGACCATCACACTATTCCCGAAAAGATTCCCCCTGCATTTGCTATTCTGCACCCCAAGCTTAAAACTGAAACCTACCCTGACAAAGAACTCACAGGCAGTGGTGTGGCTTATAAACTCGCCTGTGCTCTGGCGCAAAAGATATTACCGGCAGAACAAGCGGAAATTTTTAAGAAAACCGCTTTGGACCTCGCTTCATTGGGAACCATAGCTGATATGGGAATACTCCTGGGAGAAAACCGTCAATTGGTACATTTCGGACTCAAAATTATCAGCTTACGTCGCCGTCCGGGACTGAAGAAACTCTTGGCCATCTCCGGAATGAAAGATGTTGAGTGTACGACAGAAACCGTCGGTTTTAAATTGGGACCACGACTCAATGCTTCCGGTCGCATGGCCCGTGCTGATCTCAGTGTGCAACTATTACTGGCGAAAAATGAAATCGAAGCGGAACAATATGCTCTGGAAATCGAAGGACTCAATAAAAGCCGCCAACTGGTGACTGAAGAAATATTTATCAGAGCCGAAAGTCTGGTAAGTAAAAATACCACAGCTTCGGTACTTATCGCTCAAAGCAAAGAGTTTCATCCCGGCGTCATCGGTCTGGTAGCTGGAAAACTTACCGAAAAATATCAAAGACCGGTGGCGATGCTGGAAATGCGTGATGATATAGTCGTTGGTTCCATGTGTTCTATTCCCCAGATTAATTTGATGGAAGCATTGTCCGAGCTGAAAGAATTTTTTATCAAATGGGGTGGCCATGCTCAAGCAGCCGGTTTTTCACTCGCTTTGGCAGATATGGAAAAATTCACTCAAGCCTTAAGTGAGCGTTTCAACACATACTTACCACTCCCTCCCCCACAACTTAAACTAGATACGTATTTATTTCCCCAGGACATAAATTTACCAACCTGTGAAGCACTGGAAAAGTTTCAACCTTTCGGTATCGGTAATCTCAAACCGTTATTTATGATGGAAAATATGCAGATTTTGCGAGTTGATAACTTGGGAAGTACAGGTAAGCATTGGAAGATTACTGCTCAAGACAGCTCTCTCAATACTTTTCAAGCCGTGGCTTTTGATTTTCCCGCCAACACTTTCCATGGCAAGCAAGACTTCGCCGTTCGTTTGAGTCTCAATATTTGGAATAATCGCAAATCAGCACAGGTGATTGTGGAACACGTGAAAACAACACAATAATTTGTCACCCCTCCCCGACCTTTACGTTGTCAGGTTACTTTAGTATGTTTGTTTCTTACTTATTAACACTCTCCCCCATGTTTCCATCTTCTTTCGTTCGCAAGGTAAGTATCTTTTTCCTACTTTCCTCTTTCTTATTTCCCATTTCTATTGCGCAAGCAATGGTCTATCCGGATGTTGATTACAACCATCCCTTTCTCCGTGGCATTGTCGGCATGACCAATGATAAGCTAGTAAATGGTTATGAAGATAAAACCTTTCACCCCGATGAAGGTATATCCCGCATCGAAGCCTTAAAAATCATTCTTAATAGTGCTGGCATTACCGTAAATCCTATTTCTTCAAATTTATTCGTGCAGCCATTGGTAGATCGTAAAGGGAATGTTATTCCTCCGGCAACCGCAACTTCTACACCGAAGAAATCCATCGGCTTCCCCGATGTTCCTCTCGATAGTTGGTATGCTCCTTATGTGAATACTGGTGAACAAATGGAAATTATTCACGGCTATGAAGATGGACTCTTTAGACCACACAACAAAGTAACCCGTGTAGAGTCATATAAGATGCTTTTTAGAGCGTTTGGCGCCTTACGTGACGCTCCAGTGGAGGGCGAAGACTGGTTCACTCCTTACGTCAATTATGCACTTCAGCACAATTTGGCAAACTATGGTGACAATCCTCTTTTGGATGTAAATAACCCTCACTCACTCATCACTCGAGCAGAGTTTACTGACCTGGCTTTCCGTATGCGCAATATTTCTCCAC
>CAZGLA010000076.1:0-1992 GCA_964526575.1 uncultured Candidatus Peribacteria bacterium
TGTTATCAATGTGAAAATCGATCCAAAAGTCAAAGCACAAGCCAAAAAGGTGGCCTCTGAACTGGGTTTAAGTCTTAGTGCGCTTATCAATGGTTATCTGCGCCAGTTGATTAAAAGTAAAACCGTATACTTGAGTTTACATGAGGAGCCGTCACCATACTTGATTGATGCGATAAAAGAATCTAGAAAACAATTAAAGGAGGGTAAATATAAGGAATTTAAAAATGCAGATGATGCTACACGCTTCTTGAACTCATTATGAAGATTCGTTTCTCCCACCTATTTTTAAAGAACTTAAGTAAAAGCCCAGTAAAAATTAAGGAGGCATTTAATATTAGACTACACATGCTCATGAAAGATAAATTCCACACTCTGCTTCGTAATCATGTTTTGAAAGGGAAATGGCAGGATTGTCGCAGCATTAATATCACTGGTGACTGGAGAGCCATATTTCAAGAAAACGTAGAAGATGATGTGGTGGAATTTTTAGCCATTGGCACCCACAGTCAATTATATTGAACACACTCAAAGTATTAACTTATAACTTAGAATTTAGAACACTTCGACTTCGCTCAGTGCAAGCTTAGAATTTAGAACTTATGCATTTCTACCACATTCTTTTACCGGAAAAATATTGTCTGCAAGTCGGGCCGCTTACCTATATTTCTAAAGAGGAGATATCACCCGGTTTTTTTGTTCGTGTGCCTTTTCGTAAAAAAGAAATCCTGGGTTTGGTTGTTGAAAAGACTGCGCCGGTTACAAATGCTGGCTTCGAACTAAAAGAAATTATTGGCAGCGAAAAACTGGTTTTGAGTCAGGCCCAAATCCAAACGGCCAAGTGGATTGCTGATTATTGTGCTGTACCATTACTTAAATCGATATTTCTTTTCCTACCAAAGGAGCAATGGAAGATTCCCAAAAGACAGAAGAAACAATTATCAATTATCAATGATCAATTATCAATTAAGAACCCAACTCCACATAAACTGACTGGTGAGCAGTCCGAGATTGTAAAAGGTATTCTTGATGAAAAAGAAAAGGTCTGGCTCCTTCATGGAGTGACGGGATCAGGAAAGACCGAGATTTATCTGAGAGTGGCGGCAGAAATGCTGAAGAGCGGCAAGCAGGTAATAATATTGGTACCAGAAATCGCTTTGACGCCACAAACTTTGGCGCGTATCGAAGAACGCTTCCCCGGTCAGGTTGCTGTTATTCATTCTGGAATTACGCCCGCTCAGAAACGAAATCTCTATGATGAGATAAGAAATGGCACGAAGAATGTGGTTTTGGGGGCGAGAAGTGCCCTCTTTGCTCCTGCGCATAAACTCGGCTTAATCGTGGTCGATGAAGAGCATGAGGGTAGTTATCATCAAGATCAATCACCCAGATATCATGCAGTTAACGTTGCGCGTGAATTACAAAAAAGCACGAATAGTATATTAATATTAGGCAGTGCCACGCCCAATATTGCCAATTATATTTATCCTGACCAAAGTGTTGTTCATCTACCTTCACGGGTAGCGAGTACTATGCCCACTATCGAGTTGATCGACATGCGTGATGAATTGAAAGCGCGCAATTTTTCGCCACTTTCTGAACGACTGAAAGAAGCTATTGAACAAGAATTACAGCAAAAGAAACAAGTAATGCTTTTTCTCAATCGTCGCGGTTTTGCTACCAGTTATTTATGCCGAGAATGTGGTCATCGCGAGATGTGCCCTGACTGTGAAATCAGTTTAACGGTACATTTACAAGATAATCGTGGCTTTGATCCTGTCGCAAAACTGGTATGTCATTATTGTGACTTTACGAAAGAACCGCCCACCTCTTGTCCCAAGTGTGGTGGAGTTACCTTGAAGGCGCTAGGTAGTGGAACCCAAAAGATTCTCTTAGAAATAGAAAAACTTTTTCCCTCTGCACGTACCATTCGTGTCGACAGTGACACTATGACTTCACCGGAAAAGTATCGCGCTTTTTATCATGATTTCTTAA
>CAZGLA010000077.1:0-5786 GCA_964526575.1 uncultured Candidatus Peribacteria bacterium
CTCATATTATTACCGTACGCGATCAAGCTTCTTTTGATCTGATTAAGCCTTTAACAGACAAGGATATTCATATTGTTCCTGATCCAGTCTGGGGTTTATTCGAATCAGTTAAAAATACTACTTCAAAAAAGATCCTAGGAATCAATATACGCGAGAGTCACCGCCTGCCCGCAGAACAACTCTTACCAAAACTTATAGAGACCATTCAACAAGTTTCCGTTAATAATTCATTTCAAGAAATCTGGCTCATTCCTTTTGCTTTAGGAAATCCTGATGATCGTGAACTCATGAATAACATTATTCCCGAGTTACAAAAACAATTTTCTCTACCTGTAAATATTCAAAAACCAAATAGCCCACAAGAAGCATTTAAACTTGTAAGCTCATGCTCACACTTCATAGCCATGCGCTTCCACAGCTATATTTTCGCAATATCTGCGAATGTCCCCTGCACTCTTTTAAGCTATAGCTCGAAGACTGACGAGATTACCAAACATGACAAGGCTTACTATCTCAATCAACAAAAAGAATCGAACTCCCTTTGGAAGAAGCTATTAAGCTGATTCCACATTCTGCATTCTCTTGGTTAACTCTACAAAACTGAGTTGATGTCGAGCATTACCATAATTACTTTCCACAGCATGTAGGGGAAAAATAACACCATCGATTACTATCTCAGATAGTAATCTTTTGCCATTTTCAACAACAAGTTCAGCAAAATCAAGAGCATGTGAATCGTAGGCAAACTTAATATTCCCGCGAACCGTAGGCAATGGTTCTTCTGGAAAAAACTCTTGAGCAATAAATGCACGATTGCCCTCAGTAATTTTGAAGGTCACTCGATCAAGTAATGCTCTCATTGTCTCTCGATCGTACACTGCAAATCTTTGAGCATGTGGTATTAAGCCAAAAAGTCGCTGAACAATTTCGGCTTTTCCTTGAGATTTTTGCCAACCTGAAAATCCATTTTCCTTCAGTAATTTTTGGGAGAATTCTTTAAGTTCTTCAACGTCACTGGGCACATGAACTTCGACAAAATCCCCCTGGACTCCATAGTTATCTCTAAGTTCATAGGGAATCCCCAGTGCTAACAAATCGCCAATTTGTCTACGAACTTCCACTTGTTTTCTTTCCTGAAATTCTTGAATGGATCTAATCGAAGAAACATTTCCAGATAGAGTGATTGGTATTTTTCTGTTTAATACATATCTTTCTGCAGATATATGCTTATTCATGGTGTTTTATATATAAAAATAAGTCTAAAGACATAATAGAATTATGCTGGAAGACGATTATAGAGTCAGAACATAATATGTCAACCATTATAACTAATTTTTTCATGGTCATCCTGAACGCAGTGAAGGATCTCTATGAGAGTGCTCTCGTTTAGAGATATTTCCCCGCGAGTGCGGGATCAACATGACACTTAATGTCGTGAACTTAGAACTTAGAACTTAGAACTTAGAACTTTAAACTTATATCCCCTTCTTCAAAGTTCCTTTTATCAAACTAAACTGCTCGATATAGCGAGTGAATACCGGACTCAAACTAATATCGAGACCAAGAGCTTGATCGAGACGAATTGCAGTTCTTTGATTAAAAACTCCTTCTTCATCGGCGGGAATATCCAATGCATATTTCTTCTGGAAATCACTGATTGCCTTTTCGGTTTGGACACCAAAGTATTCTGAAAAAGGTCCTGTGTAAGCTCCAGCTTTGGTCAGTCTTTCTTGAAGTATCTTCACTTCCGGACCACGGTTGCCTTTCTTTAAGACAGTAAATGGTATTGGTGACGGTTCTTGCTTACCAAAAAGTACCGCGAGTAAACGTTCGCGAGTTTTCTTGTCGAGCATTCCCGCTCTCGCATCTTGATCATTAGCAATCATTTTTTCTGCCAATTGAAAACGAATCACTGCCGCTTGAGTGGCAGGACCGAAATAGTCGGTAATAGTGGGATTATCAAAGTAGCCCAGCAAGCGGAGATTTTCTTGTAATTTACTCACCTCGCTACCTTCGGCACCATAGGCTAAATCAATAGTGATCTTCTGACCTTCAGCAACTTTCGTAGGAATGAGTACTGGATTTGACTTGGTTTCAGAGCTGGTTGCCAGTAATGCCTGCCAGGTTCTTGGTCCCACCATCCCGGCACCATCACTTTCTTTATTAACGATGATTTTTTTCTTGACCTGGAAATCAATTACTGTCTCTGCCAACAATTCATCGAAAATACCATTCACAACAATTTGATATCCTAAAGCTTTGAGAATTTCCTGAACTTCTTTCACGTCATCACCATCACTACCCAAACTTAAATTCTTATGCCCAAAAGATTGTTTCTTCAACCAAAAATCAGCCGGTAAAACCGCACTAGGAAGATTGTATTTTCCCATCTGAGCTTTGACCTCATCAGGAATAACACTACCCGGTAAATATACTGTACATGAGGTGGTTCTTTTGCCCCAGTTGGCTGCACGTGCCAATCCTTCATCACCTTTTCCTACCCAAATATCAAAACGATTATTCTTGATAGCACCACCACGATCTCTCACTTCACCAATACCAAAACCGCCAATATCCACGATGGTTCCAAAGGGATACTCGGGTGGCGCTGCTACCGTGCCCAAAGCTACTTTGGTACCACTAGCAGTTGTATCATCTCCATTCATAGCTACTTCTGCTGCAAAATTTCCTTGTAAAAGATTATTTTGAGATGGTAAAGGCTGATAATAAGCGGTAACCACGCAGTCTAGACTGGAAATAAGAACATTTTCTACAATATCAGTGTGATGATCGGCTTTGAGCGAAAGCGGATAAAAAGCTATCCCAGCACCCAAGATACTCGCTAACACTCGGATGTAGACACTACCCTTACTAATCTTGACTAAAAACTTTGGGTATAAAACTGTCATTTTTGTTTTAGTTAAGCAATCTATTCCCATCATTATAGCAAACAACTTGACCGGAAAGTGACAAAGAGAACATTATTTATTGACAGACTACCAAGGTATCACTATATTTCGATTCGAAAGGTCTTAGACCCAAGGGATTTTTATGCCCTTAAAACCGGTACAAGTAAGCCGTAAATTACTTTTAAATAAGCCCCTCTCCTATGGCACAAATCTCAAAACGCCAGTATTTCAATCAGCATATAGATCTTCTACCCTTGCCAAACCTGATTGAGATACAGCTGGATTCTTATAAGTGGTTCATCAAGGATGGAATTACTGAGCTCTTGGATGAGATCAGTCCTATTCAAGATTTTACGGGTAAGAATCTCGAACTACACTTTCTGAAACATTCCATAGACAAGCCGAAATATGACGAGAATGAAGCTAAAGAAAAAAATATTACGTATGAAGCACCACTGCGCTGCCAAGTACAACTCATCAACAAGATAACCGGTGAAGTGAAGGAGCAAGAGGTTTTCTTGGGGAACCTGCCCATGATGACCCCTCGTGGTACTTTCATTGTCAATGGAGTAGAAAGAGTGGTTATTAGCCAGATTGTTCGCTCTCCTGGAGTTATTTTGACCAAGGATGATGCCACTGGTTTTTTCGGTGCCAAAATTATTCCCAATCGTGGCGCTTGGCTAGAAATTGAAACTGGCAAAAAGGGTGTCATTACGGTCAAAGTAGACCGCAAGAGAAAAGTGCCAATTACCGCCTTACTACGTGCATTTGGATATGGCAAAGATAAAGATATTATAGACCTTTTCAAAGACAGTGCTGCTCCGGGCGAAAATGATTTCGTTCTTGCTACCCTAGAACGCGATCCCACTAGCAGCGAGGAAGAAGGCCTACAAGCGGTTTATAAACGTATACGTCCCGGTGACTTGGCTACCCCAGAAAATGCAAAATCACTCTTACGGTCAATGTTTTTTGACTATCGTCATTATGATATTGGACGTGTCGGTCGTTACAAAATTAATAAGCGTTTAGGTCTCAAGACAAAGATTGACCGGGCCCACCGGGTATTCCAAGTTGAAGATTTTGTTCTCATTATCAAAGAAATTATTCGCCTTAATAATACTCCCGAAGCAATAGCTGATGATATCGACCACCTGGGTAATCGCCGAGTTCGTCCTGTTGGTGAATTGGCTCAAAATAAGTTTCGCGTTGGTTTACTTCGTACTGAGCGTATTTGTAAAGACCGTATGACTGTCTTGGATTTGGAAACTGTCGTACCTACACAACTCATCAACTCTCGACCTATTATTGCTGCTATGCGAGAATTCTTCGCTAGTTCTCAATTGTCACAATTCATGGATCAGACCAACCCTCTCTCTGAATTGGACCACAAGAGACGCTTGTCTGCCACCGGACCTGGAGGTCTTACTCGCGAACGCGCATCATTTGATGTTCGTGATGTACATCGCACACATTATGGACGCATTTGTCCGATCGCCACACCAGAAGGACCAAATATTGGCCTGGTAGTACATTTATCTACCTATGCCAAAATTAACGAGCATGGTTTTATCAAAACCCCATACCGCAAGATAGCTCAACATGTCCCCAATAAAGCGGATAGATTATTAGGACGTACTTTAGGTGAATCTATTTTTGATCCCAAAAGTAAAAAAGTTCTGATTCCTGATCGTGCTGTTATTGGTAAAAAAGAAATCAAGATTTTGGCCAGTTTCAAGAATCTCAAGCAAGTAACAGTTCGCCCTTACATCACCGATGAAACTGATTATTATGATGCCGATGAAGAAACCAGTTTAATTATTGCTCAAGCAGTCGTGCCGGTAAATGACCTGGGTGAATTCATTGAAAATCGTGTTTCTGCTCGTAGAGATGGTGAAGCAGCTCTCTATCACATCAAAGATCTCACTCATATTGATGTATCTCCTAAACAAGTAGTATCAGTCTCTACATCGCTTATTCCCTTCGTCGAACATGATGAGGGTGCTCGGGCGCTGATGGGTTCTAACATGCAACGCCAAGCCGTATCACTGATCAATCCCGAATCTCCCATTGTTGGCACCGGTATGGAAGGCATAGCAGCTGTTAATTCCGGCCAAGTAATTGTCGCTGAAGAAACAGGAACTATTTCTTACGTAGATGCCAGCAAAATCACTATGATTACCAATTCTGGTAAGAAAGTTACCAACACTTTGTATAATTTTTCTCGTTCAAATCAAGGCACCTGTATCCATCAAAAACCAATTGTCGAAAAAGGAGAAAAAGTAAAAAAAGGTCAAGTCATTGCTGATGGTGCTGCAACTGAACAAGGAGAATTGGCTTTGGGTAGAAATTTACTGGTTGCTTACATGCCCTGGCAAGGAGGGAATTTCGAGGATGCTATTTTGATTTCCGAACGTGTCATTCGTGATGATTTATATTCTTCCATTCACATTGAAGATTATCCTGTTGATGTGCGTGATACGAAGCTCGGGCCCGAGACTATCACTCGAGATATACCAAATATTGGCGAGGACAAGCTCAAAGATCTCGATGAGGATGGGGTTATTCGTGTCGGCGCACAGGTGAAGGAGGGAGATATTCTCGTGGGTAAAATCACTCCCAAGGGAGAAACTGAACTTACTGCTGAAGAGCGATTACTCCGTGCTATTTTCGGTGAAAAGGCTCGTGAAGTAAAAGATACCAGTCTGCGTATGCCCGGAGGTAGTCAGGGTAAAGTGGTAGGTATCAAGATTTTCTCCCGTGACAAAGGTGATGAATTACCTACCGGTGTCATTCGCCAAGTAGTCGTTAGTGTGGCTCAAATCAAACGTCTGCAAGTAGGAGACAAATTGGCCGGTCGTCATGGCAACAAAGGTGTCA
>CAZGLA010000078.1:0-8246 GCA_964526575.1 uncultured Candidatus Peribacteria bacterium
GAAATTTAAATCAATTAATAATGCTTATGAAGTTTTGAGCGATCCTCAGAAACGTCAGCAATATGATCAATTTGGCACAACCGGCAATTTCGCTGGTGGCCCCGGTGGTGCAGGCGGTGGTTTTGGCCAAGCCGGTTTTGATTTCTCGCAATATGGCTTTGGCGATATGTTTGAAAATTTCTTTAGTGGCGGCGGTGGTGAATTTACGGGCGGTGGTAGGGCTAGACAGGAGCGCGGTCAGGATTTAGAAATGTCACTGCGTCTTACCTTCGAAGAAGCTTGTTTTGGTACTGACAAGGATATTGTTCTTACTCGCCTTACTGCTTGTGAGCATTGCCAAGGTAGTGGCGGTGAACCCGGAAGCAAAATGGAGACATGTGCCACCTGCCAAGGGACAGGTTTAGAAAGAAGAGCCCAAAATACTATTTTGGGTCAGATCGTCACCAGCCACACTTGTCATATCTGTCATGGTTCTGGTCGTACTTTCAGTGAAAGGTGTACTGTGTGCCAAGGAGAAGGTCGTAAGCGCAAACAAGAAAGTCTTACTATTCACGTGCCTGCCGGGATTGATAATGGCGAAAGCTTACGTATGCGCGGGTACGGCGAGGTCGCCAGGTTTGGCAAAAATCCCGGTGATCTCTACCTTCATATTCAAGTAGTACCCAGCAAAGAATTTACCCGAGAACGTTTTGATATTCTAAATCACATTTCTATTCCTATTAGTACTGCAGTTCTGGGAGGCACAATAAAAATACCAACCATTCATGGCGAAACCAATCTCAAAATTCCCGCTGGGACTCAGTCACATACAATTTTCAAGCTCAAAGATAAAGGCATACACAGTGCCAATGGCAACCATGGTAATCAGATGATCACTGCTGAAATTGATATTCCCACCAGACTTTCCCATGAAGAGAAAGAGTTATTCCAAAAATTAGCTACTTTCGAAGAGATCCCAAAAAAGAAAGGCTTCTTTGGCTAGAACAAGGAAATTGGATGAATAATCGTGAATCGTAAATCGAGAATCGTGAATTTTTTCTTCTCCTTTTCATTCACGATTCACAACTCACGATTTACAATTTCTTCTATCCTCTATTTATAAGAACAGCTGGTATAGCAAGAAGAGCCATAGCCGCCATAATAACCGCCATACCCATTGCCATAACCACCATAATAACCGCCATATCCATTGCCATAACCACCATAATAACCGTCATATCCATTGCCATAACCACCATACCCATTGCCATAACCACCATAATAACCGCCATACCCATTGCCATACCCATTGCCATAACCTACACCCACTCCAATCGAGACACTAGGACTCCTTGGCACTACATAAGTACTGCCGGAATTATAATACTGTGTGCATACCGTACCATAATAAGCTCGACAATTAGGATCTGTCTTCGTAGCTGGTTTAGCGGTCGGTTGAGTCACAGCCACTGGTGGAGCAGCTCTGGTAACCGGAGCAGTATAATATTGGGTACACACTGTGCCATAATAAGCTCGACATTTAGGATTATCCGCGTTAGCTACTTCCACCTGTAATAGCGGGAACAAAAGACCCAATAATGCAGCAATATTGACCAGAGAAAAGAGCTTACGCATGGTTTATTCAATTAATGATAGTTGATTATACTAAGTTATCTTCATTTTGTCGAATATTCTTGCCATGACTCTCAATCCTGATTAATATCACGCAGCAAGATTATATTTGCATATTTTTCGGGACGGTAGCTCAGTCGGTAGAGCAATAGCCTTTTAAGCTAATGGTCGCGGGTTCGATTCCCGCCCGTCCCACCACACGAGCACTTCGTGCGAGTGTCTTATCCTCATGCTTATTCTAAGTAAACTTGATGAGCTTGGCTTAAACCCTGAAAACACAGTCGTTATCGGCTCTGGTATTTTGAATGCCCTTAATCTTCGTGAAAGCAAAGATATTGATGTGGTCGTAACCGAAGAAAAATATAAAGAACTTTCCAACAATAGTCGTTTTAAGAAAGATCACAATCACGGGCGTGAAATTTTGGCTGATGACCTATTTGAAATCGGGACAAGTTGGACTGTTGTAGACAAAACCTGGAAGTTTGATGACCTGCTAAGTCATACGACAACCATCGACGGCGTTCGCTACAATACGGTTGAATTTCTGCTAGAGGCGAAACGCGGTTGGTTGGTGGACGGAGATGCACGTCAGAAAGATATTGACGATGTTAAATTAATGCAAAAATACCTTTCTGCCATAAAAGGATAATTGGCGGCCAACTTTGTTGGTTACTCAAATTTATACACTTATCCCAATATCGATCTCAAGATCAATGCGAGTCCTGGAAGAGAAAACCACATGCTGCTTTGATCGATCATAAGCCTAGCGATCGGTGATTGTTCATAGATACTCTTCACCAGATCTGTGGGTGTGAAACCGACACCAGGTAAGAAGGTACCACCAGAGAAATACACGAGAATAGCGCTGACAATAAGCCCCGCACTCAGGACGCCCAAGACGATATTTACAGCAAAAATCCATACTTTCGAACCTTTAGGATCAATAGTTGATTCAAATCCCCCCTTAAGTGTAAGTGCAATCACCAAAGCAATGAAGAGAAGAATTTTCAGGGCTACAAGCGTTTGATCAGCAGTTTGAATTGTAATCAAAGAAAAAACATGATTGGGATTATTAAAAAATGTATACAGCAAATTTCCCAAACCATCAGCAGCCAATATACCAATATATGAACAAATAATAATTTTCCCGGTTTTCCCGGCACCAATGATAAGACTATAAGCTACAATGACGGTGAACAGAATCAGAATGAACAGATTCCAGGTGGGAGCAAGATACATAGAGAAACGGAGAATGTGTAAGGATAGTACTATAGAGCCATGTCTCCTGCAATTCATTGACAAAACAAGCGAATCTATGTATTAATAACTAGCAGAAATAGTTTATTTATGGCAGAAGAAATTCTTAACGTATCTCCAGAAAATCCCGAAGAAGGTCCTAATCAGGGCCCGGTAGAAACACGAGTGCATCCTCGAGAAATCATGGGTGATGCTTTACCACAGCCAACTGCGCAGGCTGAACCACAAGTTCCAGTAAAGACGCAAAAGGTTGCTTCTCGACCAGTCCCCGGAGCCCAAGCAACTCCTGTAATACCAGCGCTTGTGGAAGAAACCATGAACGAGCGAAAACTGGTATATAAAATTTTATCGGGAACCTCCTCAGCTGATACACAAAGCATGCTTACTACCCATCGTCGCAAAACCGGTGTCAGTAGTAGCCATGATACAAGCGCAACCATGAAAAAAGTTGCCAGGGATGCGCTAAGCACAAATTAAGAAAACATTGCAGATTTATTTATTTTTACCTAAAGTGATCGTGTATACACAATCACAATATGTTGACTTTGGTTCTCATCTACAGTGGCATAGTACTCATCTGGGGAATTCTGTCTGTTATCGCTATACAACAGGTTTATAGCTATGCTTACAAAACAGATACTCTTTCTCGCAGCCTGACATATATATATATCGTTGTCGGTATTCTCTTGGTAATTAATGGTTTTCGCATGCTTCTCACTCTCAACATTGACCAATTGATGCAATGAAAGACCGCCTAAAACCATATCGTCCGAATTTGCATCCGGGCACGAGGGCTTTTCCCGGGCAAAGTACTGATGAGAAACTAGTTTTTATTATCCGAAAACATTGGATTGTTGATGTAGCAATTTTAACAAAAACATTTTTTGCGGTTTTCTGGCCACTTATTGTTTATTTCATCATAAACTTTATCTGGTCCATTCCCCAGAATATTTATGTCGAGACAGGTGTAATCATAATGCACTTATATGTATTATTTACCCTCTTTTGGTATTACGTAAAATGGATCGATCATCGTCTTGATCTGATTATTTTTACTGATCGTCGTATGGTAGATATCAACCAAACCAGACTATTTGATCGGAGAATCTCCGAGGCTAATCTGGCTCAAATTCAAGATGTAAATAGTGAAGTAAAGGGCTTTTGGCCGACCATGCTACATTATGGCAAACTCAATATTCAGACAGCTGGTCCTGAAGGAAATGTTTTCGAAATGACCTATGTACGCTGGCCTTCTTTGGTCGCCAGTACTATCATAGAGCTACGTGATAACTATACAAAAAGAGAACACATTCCCCAAAGTCCCTCTCCTACCCCGTAACGATTCTTAATTCTTAAACTTTAAACTTATGTACATCATCCTTATAATAATTGCTATCGTCGTTGTTGCTGTCATTTTTCTTTATAACGGCCTCGTCACTTTGAGGGTACGCAGTGAAGAAGCCTGGTCCGATATCGATGTGCAACTCAAACGTCGCTATGATCTGATTCCTAATCTCATAGAAACAGTCAAAGGCTATGCCAAACATGAAAGCAGTGTTTTTGAAAAAGTCACTGAAGCACGCGCCAAAGCTCTACAGCCGACCAGTCCCGCTGAACAGGCCAAGAATGAAAATATGCTCAGTCAAGCACTCAAAAGCGTCTTTGCTGTTGCTGAAAATTATCCTGAACTCAAAGCCAATGAGAATTTCTTAAAATTACAAGAAGAATTATCTGATACGGAAAATAAGATTCAAGCAGCTCGCCGTTTCTATAATGGCAATGTTCGTGATCTGAATACCAAGATTGATACTTTTCCCAGTAATGTGATTGCCAATATGTTTAGCTTCAAGAAGAAAGAATTCTTTGAATTAGAAGATGTAAAAGAACGAGAAAATGTCAAAGTAAGTTTCTAGTGTATCCCGGTAACGATTGATATAGAAGAGAGCGGACATTCACCGCTCTTTTTTGGCTATTGACAAGATCACTATAATTCACGATAATATCGAATCCCCAGGCACTGCCTAATTTTGAATAAATTCATGAACACTCCCACAGGGTCAAGAGAAATCGACGTCGCAGCTCAAAAACTTGAGCTTATTGAAAACTGTAAAAAAACTATTGGAAAGTTTAAAGATGAGTTCGTTAAGCTTCTGGAAGAAGTAAGGGCGATTGAGCCCCTTTTGCTTGAAAAATCTCGCCAGGCCAATGCATTATTATTGGCAGACAAATCTATGGACCGAGATATTGCAACAAAGATGATGGATGAACTTGAAGAGACAATAAATTGTATTACCCAAAACAATCTGACAATCTCTATAGAGAGTCTTATTGAAAACTGTATCGCCATTCAGAATTGCAAATTGGATAATGATAGCAATCTTTCCTTAGATTTTTTTATCTATCCTAATCTCCTTAGTTCTCGAGCCATTAACGCATATACTTCTGAGTTAGGTGTTTTGTATACCGAGATTAAAATGTACAATACCGATCCCCAGAAAGTTGCTACGAATGTTCACAAGGTAATGGAAATCTTAGGAGAAAAAAGCCCACTCCAGGATGTCATTGATGACTTAAGTCGATTTTTGTCAGCTCTGGAGAAAAATGAAACAGATAAAACCAATTCTCCTCCATCAGCTCCTCCTCCCAGTCCTTCTTGGTTGGATTCTTTTCCACCCCCACCTCTTACTCCTCTCCCCGCTCCTCCTACTGGTTTCCGTGCTCCTCCCCCTCCTCCCCCTCTCCCTCCTGGTATTATTCATATTCCCACATTAGCTCCTCCAGCTGGTTACGGCGCTCCTCCACCACCCTCTATCCCTCCCCCTCCTCCCGCTCCTTCAAATATTCTCACACTGGTTCCTCCTTCTGGTTATGGCACTCCTCCACCTCCTTCTGTACCGCCACCAGATCTTGTCGCTCCTCCTGCTCCTCAACCTTTAGCACCCTTTCCTCCAACTCCATCAACCTATCCCTCAACCCCACCTCCTGCCCCACAAGTTTCTCTATCAAAAGAAGAGCTGGTTAATCTTTTCAAAGAAAACCTCGAAAGGTTGGAAAAATCTGCATCAGAATTTCTAAAAGCAAGAACAATCTTACAAGAAACCCTTACTAGTAAATCAGAGCCAATCTTATCAGCAGAACAAGATCAATTACCCCAAAATAAATTCAGAAAGAAAATAAAAACATTGATTTTAGATGAGTTTACCAGCTGGATACTGCCCGACATAAAATCATTTGATAACATTGAACACAAATTCAGTATTAAACTCGGTACTACAGTATTCCGATTGTTAAAGAGATATCCAGCAACTGAAGGCTATGACACAGAAAAACTTTTCACGAATCCTGAGCTGCTACAAGGGCACATAATGATTATTGATACCTACAAAAACCGTGTTCTGGCTTTCGCTCAAAAGGTAGAAAAATACCAAGATGCATTGCACAAGCTTATTTCGATAGCAACAGAAAAAATGCAGCCAGGGGAAATAATAGAATCTCTCGATCAAAGGCAACAAATAAAAGGATTCCTCTCTCTCATACATGGAGAAATGGATATTTTGCCAATAAGTGAGGAACAACAACTACCGGAACTGGTTGATATAGTCAATAATATCTATATAGCGTTAAACACAATAGAGGAAAAAGAAAGAGCAAAATCCGGTAAAAAGAGCCCTCTACCACAAATTCCTCCTTCTCCCTTGCCCCGTTCACCTCATATTTCTGCAGTACAAACAGTTATTGCTCCTCCTATCACACCTCAACCTTCGCCTGCAACCTTGCCTACACCGGTATCTTCAGCTGTTCCCGTTCCCGGATCCTTACCCGCTGATATTGGTACTTTGCCCACTATTCTTGCACCTACTACTCCTAAACCCAAAGTACCCCCACAAGATCTTGTGGGGCCTACTCCTAAAAAACTTGATGAATCTCAAAGACGACTGGAAGAGAAAGAAAAGACCTTAAAGGAAAAAATACTGAATTTGCAAAATAAAGCCACTCATCTCAATAAAAATATCGTCAAGTTGAGACATAAACTTAATGATAATATTATCCCTGTTCTATCTGACGCCCAAGACACATATACAAGAATTAATGAACCAATACCTAAAGAGTTAGAGCAAATATTCAGAAAAGCATCATTCTGTTCACTTCGTCTACAAGAAGTAAATGATATGTGTGACCATATATTGCAAACATGTGTCAGTCTGCAGACCAAAAAAATCGCCCTCGCTGATATATCCATCAGTGTCTTATCAAATATCGACAAATTCGCTAAAAACAGCCATGAAATCAACAAGTACATTGCTGATACCGACAAAATATTACGTATAGGTACTTTCAATAAATATGTTCATAGTTTAAGGAAAAAGTTCATGCCGGGAAAAGCAGCTCAGTTAGAAGCAGAGGCCCTCAGACAAATCGGGGATGCCACCATAGACTATGGAAAGAGTTTAAAAATAGTACTCACCGAGATGAACTATATTGACGATCAGATCAGCGAAATCGACAAGCATGCCACAGGTGGTGTACCAGCGCCTGCTCCCTTACCTCCACCTATACCGGCACAGTTAATCGTGCCGCCTACGCCACCCTCATCTAACCTGCCCAAAATCTCTGAAAAAGAGAAAGAACAAGCAAAAACTGCTGAAGCTTTGAAGAAAAATTTAGGAGTTCTCGTTCATAGATTACAACAATTCAATAGAGAAATAGACAAACTAGGAGGAGCGATACATAAACGTGTCCGTATCCTTGATAATGGCTTTATAAATCGCAATCAATCACTCAAGCCTGATTTGAAAGAAAAGATGCGCAATATGCATGATGCTGGCAACCTACGTAGCACTGCCGTAATCACAAAAATCAAAGGAGAGGCTGCAGCTGTTATCAAATGCTGTGAAAGTTTAAAGTTGAAGCACACAAAGTTGAACATCCCTCAGTCTGACCCGACTGCTACAATCTATGATAATGGGGAGATGAGGAGAATAATCGACACAATAAGCAATACTCATATACCTGCTATCGAGAAAACGGTAATGGAAATGGATCTTAGTACCGGAAACAATAATGAAGGAGTCTTGGAAGATGCTTGCACTGATATACAAACTGCACACCTTAATCTTATGGAATTAGATCAAAGACTCTCTTTGGAAAATCTTTTAGAACAGTTAACAGAATTAGAAAAAAACTCCCTACCTATTGCTCAAGTAAAAGCTGTTGCTCAAACAAAAGCCGCTGAAGCAGAAGTCCGTAGTGATAGCCGCCAATGGATGTGGGGTTCAGGAGCCATATTTGCAGTCTTTATGGTAGGAATTGGAGGTTATTATCTTGCTACGAACAGATCTGAGACAACATCCCATTTTCCAGCCGCAGCGGCTCCGCGC
>CAZGLA010000079.1:0-6363 GCA_964526575.1 uncultured Candidatus Peribacteria bacterium
GCAGCCCTCGAACGCCGCTTTCAACCAGTTCCTGTAAATGAACCAAATATTGAAGATACAATTTCTATCCTTCGAGGCATCAAAGAAAAATACGAAGTCCATCATGGTGTACGTATCAAAGACAGCGCCATCATTGCCGCAGTTAATTTATCCAAACGCTATATTTCTGATCGCTTTTTACCGGACAAAGCTATCGACCTCATCGATGAGGCCACGTCTATGCTGCGTATGGAAATAGATAGCAAACCGCAAATATTAGATTCACTGGAAAGAAAAGTGATGCAATTAGAAATCGAAAAAGAAGCACTCAAAAAAGAAAACGATAAGGCCAGCAAAGATCGTCTTAAGAAATTAAATCAAGAATTAGCTGATCTGAAAGAGCAAGCCAAAGCGATTGAAGTTAAATGGCGTGAAGAAAAAGATATTATTACTACGATCCGCGAAAAGAAATCTGAGATAGAAAAGATTCGCATGGAAGAAGAAAAAGCGGAAAGAGCTGCAGATTTACAAAAGGTAGCTGAGATTCGCTACGGCATTTTGCCTAAACTCAATAAAGAAATGGAGGAAGCTGAAAAAAAACTTGCCTCAATTCAAAAAGAAACGTCTCTCCTCAAAGAGGAAGTGGGTGAAGAAGATATTGCCGAAGTCGTACAAAAGTGGACCGGAATCCCGGTAAATAAAATGTTTTCCACTGATATGGAAAAACTTTTACATTTGGAAGATGAATTAGCGAAAAGAGTTATCGGTCAAAAGAAAGCCATCACTGCTCTCGCCAATACTATTCGTCGCGCTCGCTCGGGTATACAAGAAGAAGGACGCCCTTTGGGGTCTTTTATTTTCATGGGGCCAACTGGTGTGGGTAAAACCGAATTGGCCAAGGCTCTGGCTACTACGCTTTTTCATGATGAACAATCAATGATTCGTATCGACATGAGTGAATATATGGAGAAACACAGTGTCGCTCGTCTCATCGGCTCCCCTCCCGGATACGTAGGCTATGAAGAAGGTGGCCAATTAACAGAAGCTGTTCGTCGCCGCCCATTTAGTGTGATTCTGTTTGATGAAATTGAGAAAGCTCACCCTGCAGTATTTCATATCTTCTTACAAATATTGGATGATGGCCGTCTTACTGACAGCAAAGGCCGCACTGTTGATTTCAAAAATACTGTAATTATCATGACCACCAATCTCGGCAGTGATGTCCTGCAAATTCTCGCTGAAAAACCAAAAGAACAAGAAGCAGCATTACAAGAAATATTGCGCAAAAGCTTCCGTCCCGAGTTTTTGAATCGTATTGATGAGATCATCACCTTTTCACCGCTTACTGAAGATGAGATTCAGCAAATCGTGGAATTACAGGTAGCCAAAGTCAGCGAACGTCTGCAGAAACAAAATATTACTTTGACTATTGCAATGATGGCCAAGAAATTCCTAGGCAATGTCGGTTATGATCCTGTGTATGGCGCTCGCCCACTCAAACGCACCATTCAAAAATACATCCTCGACAAGCTTGCCTTAGAAATTGTCAGCGGTAGAATCAAAGCTGGAGACAAGGTCACTGTGGATTATGTCTCTGATCAAATAGTTATCAAAACTCGCCATGGACGATCGTAAATTCAGTGTACTCAAAGCCATTATCGAAACATTCATTCGCCAAGGCGGTCCAGTGGGATCCCAATATTTACTGGAAGAATTTGAATTTCCAGTCAGTCCTGCCACCATTCGTAATGATATGATGTTTTTAGAAAACGAAGGACTTATCTTTCAGCCTCATACATCCGCTGGTCGTGTCCCTACCGAACAAGGACTACGGGTATTTGTCGATAGCATGCTGGAAGAAAATATCATCTCCGTTCCCCGTGAGTATTTAAACAAATTAGCAAAGGTACAAAAAATGACTGCGCAAATCGACGGTCAAAAAGTGGAAAAAGCAATTTATACTAGCGTTGCTATCTTGGCCAAGATGACCAATGATGTCAGTTTTGCCACCCTGCCCTGGTTAGGAGAGACCTACTATATCGGTCTTGCCAATGCTCTACGCAAGCCAGAGTTTGCTGATACCACTCGCTTCAGCAGCGTCATAGAAGTATTAGAGGATCAAGATAATTTCTTGGAATTACTCAAAAAACTCAAACTCTCACGTGATGTCTCAGTATTGATCGGTAAGGAAAATATTCTTGAAGCTATTCAGGGCTGTTCCTTGCTGGCTACCCAGTACTGTATTGACGACACATATACAGGTAGTATCGGTGTACTCGGAGCAGTACGCATGAATTACTCTCACAATATTGCAGCTCTCACAGCCATCAGAAACGACCTAGAAAAAACCCTTCCTTAACTATTGCTTGTCACTCAACCTCACGTCTATGACCGATCCGCAAAAGAAATCCGATCCGCAAGCTAAAGACGAACCTTTAGCTAATGTTCCAACCTCTATGGGTGCTGTATGTTCACCAGAGGAAGTACATAACCTTCAAGCAGAAATTGAGAGACTAACAAATAGCCTCGCTCGCTCTCAAGCCGATCTGGATAATTTTCGTAAGCGCCAAGTTCAAGAACAAGAAAACTTTCTTAAATTTGCCAACAGTCAGCTTATTCTTGAATTATTACCGGTCATAGATAATTTTAATCGAGCCTTCCAACACACTCCCGACAATCTCAAAAACGATCAGTGGTTTATCGGCGTCTTAGCGATTGAAAAACAATTTTTGTTAGTCTTAGAAAAACTAGGAGTGAAAAAGATAGAAACCATTGGTAAGAAAGCTGATCCCCACCTCCATGAAATCATCGGTGTCAGTGAAAAAGAAAAAACCGAGAAAGATACGGTTATAGAAGAAGTAGAAGCCGGCTATTTACTCAATGGTAAAGTAATAAGACCAGCCAAAGTCATGGTGCAGAAGTAATTTTTAAATTATTGACTTTACCAACTTAGCACTCTATACTTTCGAGTGCTAAAGCTCATATTAATTTAATATCCTTATGTCTAAGATTATTGGTATTGATTTAGGTACGACAAACTCTTGTGTGGCTGTCATGGAAGGTGGCCAGACTACCGTCATAACCAACAGTGAAGGTGGTCGCACTACTCCATCAGTCGTGGCTATCAAAAATGGCGAACGTCTCGTAGGTATTACTGCCAAACGCCAAGCTGTGACCAATCATAAAAATACTATTTTTTCAGCGAAACGTTTCATCGGTCGCAAATATGACGAAGTGACTGAAGAAATGAAAATGATGCCCTATGAATTTGCCAAGAGCAAAGGTAGTGAAGTAGAAATTGTTCTGGATGGAAAATCACGCTTGCCAGCAGAAATCAGTGCTATGGTGCTACAAAAACTGAAGGCTGATGCTGAACATTATCTAGGAGAAACAGTTACAGAAGCAGTTATTACTGTACCTGCCTATTTCAATGACTCTCAACGTCAAGCTACCAAAGATGCGGGGAAAATTGCTGGTTTGGATGTAAAAAGAATTATCAATGAGCCTACCGCAGCAGCACTTGCTTATGGCATGGATAAAAAGAAAGAAGGAAAAATTGCTGTATACGACTTTGGTGGCGGTACCTTTGATGTATCTATTTTGGAATTAAGTGAAGGTGTCTTCGAAGTATTATCCACTCACGGTGACACTCATCTCGGTGGTGATGATTTAGATAATGCCATCGTCAAATGGCTCATAGCAGAATTCAAAAAAGATCAAGGCATCGATCTCAGTAAAGATGAGATTGCTCTGCAACGTCTCCGTGAAAGCGGTGAGAAAGCCAAGATTGAGCTTTCTGCCAGTATGGAAACTGAGATTAATTTGCCTTTCATTACTGCTGATGCCAGTGGACCTAAACATTTGAATATTAAACTCACTCGCACCAAACTCAATGAATTGGCCAAACCTTTTATTGATCGTACAGTTGAGCCATGCAAACAAGCGATCAAAGATGCCGGTATCAGTCTCAAAGATATCAGTGAGATTATTCTCGTCGGTGGTCAGACCCGTATGCCTGCTATCATTCAAAAAGTGGAAGAAATCTTTGGTAAGAAGGCTTCTGCTGGTATCAACCCTGATGAAGTAGTTGCTGTCGGTGCCGCTATCCAGGGTGGTGTACTTCGTGGTGATGTCAAAGATGTATTGCTTCTTGATGTCACTCCATTAAGCTTAGGAATCGAAACCTTGGGCGGCGTAGCAACGAAATTAATCGAACGTAATACCACCATACCTTCTTCCAAATCACAGACATTTTCTACTGCTTCTGACAATCAGCCTTCAGTAGAAATCCACGTAGTACAAGGAGAAAGAGAAATGGCGGGAGATAATAAATCTCTGGGACGTTTCATACTTGATGGTATTGCTCCTTCACCACGTGGTATTCCTCAAGTAGAAGTTACTTTTGACATTGATGCCAATGGTATCTTAAATGTTTCTGCCAAGGACAAAGGCACAGGTAAAGAACAGAAAATTACTATTCAAGGTTCCAGTGGGCTGAGCAAAGAAGATATCGAAAAAATGCGAAAGGAAGCTGAGATGCATGCCGAAGAAGACAAACAGAAAAAAGAGAAAGCAGAACAAAGAAATCTCGCCGAATCGCTGATTTACACAACCGAACATGCTTTCAAAGAAGCGGGTGACAAAATCACTGCTGAAGAGAAGAAACCAGTAGACGCAGAAATTTCCAAACTCAAGGAAATACTGGCCAATGAAAAAAGTTCCGCTGAAGAAATTAAAAATGCTGTAGAAGCCTTATCGAAAGAAGCGCAGAAGATTGGCACTAAACTTTACGAGGCAGCCAAAGAAGCCAAAGCCAAAGAAGAGCAAAGTGGCAAAAAAGAAGAGAATGTAGTAGAAGGAGAAGTAGTTGATGAAAAAGAAAAAAAGAAGAAAAAATAATTATCAATGAACTCAAAACCACAATCTTTCATTGATAATTGATAATCGATAATTTTAAATTATTAGTATGCCGTCCTCCGCAAAGAAAATTAGCTTAACTAACGCTGTAATACTGACTATTTTTGTCAGTCTGATTTTTGGTAGCGGAGCTCTCTATGCCGGAGTGATGATTGCTCCCCACTTTGCTTTTCTGAGTAATCAAACGATTACTATTGGGACTGGCAGCGGGACATCAATAAACCAACAAATATTTGTAGCTGAAGAGGAAGCTACTATTGCTGCAGTAAAAAAAGTCCAACCGGCGGTAGTGAGTATCGTGATCAAGAAAAATCTTAGTAAACTTTATGAAGAAAGAAATCGCAACTTCTACTTCATTGATCCTTTGACCGGTAAACGTTTACAATCTCCCCCACCTACGGGACCAGATAGCAATGAAGAAAAAGAAATCGGTGGTGGCACAGGATTTATCGTCAGCAATGATGGTTATGTAATTACCAATAAACACGTCGTTAGTGATAAAGATGCTACGTATTCCGTCTTTCTCAGTGACGGCACCGAATACAAAGGCCGATTATTAGATACTGATCCCATTAATGATTTAGCAATTATCAAGATCGATGGTAAAGATTTACCCACAGCTACTCTTGGTAATTCTACCGATATTCGGGTAGGAGCAACTGTTCTCGCTATAGGTAATAGCCTAAATGAATATCGCCAAACTGTCAGTAAAGGAATCATCAGTGGTATGAATCGCAGCATTATTGCTTCTGACGAATCTGGAGCAGGCACTGAACATCTCGATGGTATTATTCAAACTGATGCCGCCATAAACCCTGGAAATAGTGGCGGTCCACTCGTGAATCTTTCTGGCGAGGTGATCGGCATCAATACCGCTATCGATCAGTCGGGACAACTCATTGGTTTTGCCCTACCGATTAACGATGCCAAATTCATCGTCGACAGTGTAAAAATGTACGGTCGAGTCATACGCCCACAATTGGGGGTGCGCTATATGATGATTACCAAACCTCTTGCTAAAACCAATCAATTACCTGTGGATTATGGTGCCTTGGTTGTCAAAGGTGAAACCGCAACTGATCTAGCTATCATTCCCGGTAGCCCCGCTGACAAAGCCGGTATTGTGGAAGATGACATTATCCTCGAGGTAAATGGCCAAAGATTAGATGAAACACATCAATTGGCCAAGACCATTCAGAATTTCAAACCAGGAGATACGGTTAGTCTGAAGATTTATCACCAAGGCGAAGAAAAAACTGTAGCAGTTACTCTGACTGAAGTAAGCAAAGAAACACCAGTAGCTACACCTGAGTAAACTGACCCCGAATATGCCCCAGGATTTATATGACATACTCGGAGTTTCTCGCACTGCCAACTTGGATGAGGTCAAAAAAGCCTATCGCAAATTAGCTAAAGAATGGCATCCTGATAAGCACAAAGGTGATAAACAGGCGGAGGAGAAATTTA
>CAZGLA010000080.1:0-12856 GCA_964526575.1 uncultured Candidatus Peribacteria bacterium
TTTTAAGAAGAATTTGCTGAGAGATTTTTCCAAAGGACCGATGCCAACAGACCAGATAATAATTCTTTTCTGGAGTTTTTTGAAAAACAATGTTCGTAACCACCAAATGAAAAGTGGATTGGGTCCGCTCTGATTAATCTCTTTATCATGGAAGATTCCGCCACCGCCGATGATGATCCAATCACTGGTTTTAATTATCTCTTTATTTTTTTCCCAGTCGCCATTTTTTCTCTGTTTCAAAAAACTGCGAAAACCGGAGGCAATCATGGGGAGAATAGCGGTAAATTGAGGATGTAATCTTTTGCTCTCACTAATATTGTGAGTGAAAAGTATAATTTTTCCTTGCGGAAATAATACGCTGAGAGTTTTCTGAATACCATCGGCTATAGCATCGTCACCGAGATTGTTTTGACCATAACTGCCAAAAAGACAAAATTGCATAGATTGAATAGAGTAAGTGCATTGTAGCAAAATAGAAACAAACATCCATCGTAAAACCTGGGTCAGGCTACAAGACAGGCTTTACTGCGAGATGCCTCGAACTCCCATTCGACTCGCAAGCTCGCTCAGGGTCGCTTCGGCATGACGCGACGAAATTTGATAATCACTGCTTGCTAATTGCACATAATTCTTTATTTTATAAGTGATTTACTATTTTCCATGGTGGCCAAAAAAACTTCCTCCCTTAGTACAGTACTGCTTTCAATTCTTGGAATATTAATTGTTTTGATTGTGGGAGGAGGAGCATATGTTTACTTCTTGCCACCGCCGGAAGTATTGGGAGATAATTTGGCTGTAGGGCAAATTCAAAAAATTGATGTTTCGGCGCAGATCAGAATTCCTTTTTCTCGCTTCATGGACAAGGCTTCGGTAGAGAAGTCTTTTCATATTGCACCGAGTTTAAAAGGTAATCTGGCCTGGGACGGCAATACATTGGTATTTACTCCAGAGAAGAAAGAATTTGATGCTAATAAAAATTATGAAGTGTGGATTGATGAACAAGCCCAAGATATCTTTCGTAAAAAATTAAAGAGCTCTTTCTATCAACAATTTGCTACGGCTGGTCCGCCCAAAGTAATTATGCAATTGCCCCTAGGGACTATAGATACCATGGAAACTCCCATTACGGTGGTTTTTGATCGAGCAATGATTCCAGTGACGACATTGCAAGCATCGCCCAATTTACCTATTCCTTTGAGTATTTCACCAGAAACGAAGGGCAATTATAAATGGCTGGGCACCAATACGGTGCAATTTATTCCTGAAAAATTATTACCAGCAACGACATACAGCGTCAGTATCAAAAAGGGTCTGGCTGATTTATATGGAACAGCATTAGCCAATGATGTTACCTGGCAATTTGATACGCCACATCCCAGTATTCTCTATACCTACCCTGCGGAGGGCTATGATAAAGCAGGTGCCAAAACTGAGGTAATTGTTCGTTTCAATCAAGCTATTGATCAACGTTCTTTGGAACAAAATATCGAATGGGAGAAAACTGGCGAAGGTGATGCGCCAGCCGAGAAAGTAGCATTTACTCTACGAACTGAGGAGGAAGGTATGAAGGCTGTATTAACACCGCAGAATTCTCTTGCTAACCTAGGAAGTTATCATGTTACGGTAAAAAAAGGACTTAAGTCTGCTCAGGGCACATTCACCCTGGATGAAGACTATCACCTAATGTTCTCAACTGTTGGTGAACCTCAAGTGGTCGATAGTAATCCTAAACCGGATGAGAAACAGGCGCAGCGTTATGGAGTGACAATCAATTTTTCTAATCCAATGAGTCATGGGGGTGATGAGGATATTGATCAATATATCAAAGTGGAGCCGAAAGTCGGAAGTCAATTTAATGGCCTGGATGAATACAGTGATGGACTTTATCTGAATATCAGCGGTGATTTCCTACCATCGACTGCATATACAGTAACTCTCAGTAAAGATTGGGCAGATAAGTATGGTCAAAAAATGGCGCAAGATTTTGTACTCAAATTTGAGACAGATATGACACCGCCAGACTTGGCCTTTGTGGGTCGTCAGAAATTTGGTCTTATTGATGGCTATAATCAAAGCTTTGAACAGGTATTGCAGCTTATCAATGTTGCTAAAGTAAATGTACGTTTAAGTAAGGCGAGTTTAACTGAGGTGTTTGAGAATTTTGGCTATGCAGCAGAAGGAGGTAATGTTTCAATTACTGAAGCAAGTAACTGGACTTTGGATTCTCCTAATCCTCTGAATCAGGTTGTAGAAATCCCTGTCGACATCACCAGCAAAGTACAAAGATCAGGTATGTATGTGATGACAGTGAATGATGTTAATAATACTCTGCGCCAGCAACAACAAGTGTTTATTGTCAGTAAGACAGCTTTGACTGTCAAAGCCACTCCCCAAGGAGTGCTAGTCTGGGCTACTGATTTGCAGACTGGTTTACCGGTCAGTGGCATGAAAATAGATGTGTATGCTAGTGCCGACAAAATAATTGTCAGTGGTACAACTGATGAAAATGGTTTGGTACAACTATCTTGGCCTTCTGGTTTTCTCACAGAACAATATAATTATCTTGATGTACCACCATTCTTAGTCTTAGGTACGAAGGGGGATGAAGTAGCTTTTGCGGGTAATGATTTCAGCTGGAATCAGGGTATTGAATCATGGCAATTCAATGTCACCGAAAGTTTTGCTGTAGACAATATTCGTGGCTTTCTAACAACGGAAAGACCTCTATATACTCCCGGCCAGCCAGTCTTTTTCAAAGGTATTTTCCGCGAAGAGAAAAATCATCAGTATCAAATGTTACCTGCCAACACCAAAGTGCAGGTGCAAGTAATGAATGCCAATGGTGAAAAGATTATGGCGAAAGAGTTCATGACTGATGCTCATTCAACAATCAACGATACTTTCACCTTGGCTGAGTCAGCTCCAGTGGGTTTCTATACGGTAGAGGCCTTGATTGGTACTCAAAGTATTTCTACCTCATTCTCAGTACAAGAATATAAAAAGCCTACATTTAAAGTCGCTGTCACAGCTGACAAAGAAGATTATATTCAGGGAGAAAATGCCAATATTACTGTCGATGCCGGCTATTTCTTTGGTGCTCCACTAGCCAATGCTCCCGCCACCTATCGAGTGACAGCGGATGATTATTTCTTTGCTCGGTATGACGACTATCGCTACAACTTTGGTGATTATAGTACGAGCTGTTTTTATTGTGATCCTCAAGGACTTTCTGGCAAAACTTGGCTTGATCAAAAAGCGGTTACTGATGGACAGGGACATCTTACATTTTCTGTACCTACAAAATTTACTGATCAAAAAGAATCACAATTAGTTACTGTGGAAGTCGGTGTAGAGGATAATGCTACGAAGCAAATGATTTATCAGAGAACATCATTCATTGTTCATAAGGGAAACTTTTATCTGGGTATTGTGAGTCGTGATTATACCGTCAAGCAAAAGGAAAATGCTGTTTTTGACATAGTGGCAACGGATATCATGGGTAATGAATTACCCTTTGTTTCTGGTGAAGCCACGTTGTATAAGCGTGAGTATGAAACCGTAAAGAAGAAAAATGTCGATGGCTTTTTCTATTATGATACTTCTTTCAAAGACACTCTGATAAGGACTACTGCTTTTTCTACAACCAATGATGGAAAGGCTCAGGTAAGCTTTGCTATTCCCGAGGGTGGTCAATTTCACGTGGTAGCCAAATCTACTGATGCGCGCAGAAATGAAGTGAAGGCAGCAACTGATATTTGGGTGAGTAGTGATACGTATATCAATTGGGGCCGTGACAATAATGATCGCATGGAAATTATTCCTGATAAGAAAGAATACAAGCTAGGAGACACAGCGAAATTATTGATCAAATCTCCCTATGAAGGAGTGAAAGCATTGATGACCATTGAACGTAACGGCATTATCGAAAAGCAGATTACTGATTTGACAGGTACGGCCACTACTTTGGAAATTCCTCTGAAAACAGAATATTTGCCGAATGTTTTTGTGTCAGTGATTGCTGTGAAGGGTCACGGTAAAGATGGTATTCCCAGTTTTAAATTGGGCTATATAAATCTCCGTATTGATAATGAAGCTCGCAAACTTGGAATTACTATTACTCCCGACAAAGACCATTATGCTCCCAAAGATACTGTAAATTTGAAAGTTGCTGTGAAGAATGCTGAAGGCAAGCCGGTCAGTGGCGACTTTGCTGTCGCGGTAGTTGATGAGAGTTTATTGGCTCTCACCGGTGAGAATACTCAAGACATTTTAGAAAGATTTTTTGGTCAGAGAACTTTGGCTGTTCGCACGTATACCAATATGACGACACTAATCAAACATCTAGATGTGAAAAAAGGCGGAGGAGCAAAAGGCGGAGGCGGTGATGATCGTCTCAAGAAGCGTGCTGATTTCAAAGATACTGCTTACTTTGAACCGCATGTCATGACTGACGCTGCAGGCAATGCTGATGTGCATTTTACTTTGCCTGACAATATTACGACCTGGCAGATATGGGTATTTGGCGCCACTGATGATACTCAGGTTGGCAGCGAGAAAATTCATATGATCTCTCGTAAAGATGTCTTTTTGGAACCAGTACTGCCGCGATTTTCTGTGACTGGAGATACCGTGCAGGTAGGTGCTGAATTACATAATCTCACCAACAATTCTGTCTCAGGAACTGTAAAGTTGGCAGTTGAAGGAGCTTCCCTGGCGGGCAATATAGAGCAGTCAGTGTCTATTTCTGCAAAAGGAAATGTTTTGATCAAGTGGGATGTCACTACTACTGACACTGCTAAGCAGTTGAAATTTAATTACATATTAACTGCCGGTAATTATCAGGACCGTGTAGAAAAGAGCATTCCTGTTTATCCATGGGTAACCAAACAAACAGTAGCTTTTGGAAATGTTATTGATAAACAAGCCTTGGAGGAGATTGTGCTTCCTGTTGGCACATTAACTGATTCGGGTGAACTGCGATTACATATCAGTCGCACACTTTTGGATTTAGGAAAAGATACTTTCGCGCAATTGAATAGTTTTTATTATCCCAGCGCGGCAGAAACAGGAACCCAGATATTAGCGAAATCATTACAAAATGATTTGGCCAAATCATTCCCTGATTTTAAAGATCAGATACCTGATCAGAATTTGCTGAAGAAAGATATTGGTACGCTTTTCCAAGATTTATACAATTTACAGCGTGGTGATGGTGGTATGAGTTATTGGTCTGGATCCCGAGAAAGTGACCCCTATCTTTCTGCTTATGTCCTACATGCTTTTCAAATGGCGCGTAAACAAGGCTTTACTCCTGACGAGTTTGTAGTGAGTCGCTTAGTTGATTATGTTAATAATTATTTCAACAGTTATCCGATTACATTGACTGATGAAGAGAAAAGTAGCGGTGATAAGGGAAGAGAATTAGCACAGGCAAGAATAAACTCCGTACTCAATACCAAAGCCTATATGGCGTATGTTCTGACGGAAATGGATCAAAAGAATATCCCAGTGCAAGCGATTTTTGATCGTCGCGATGAATTAGCTCTTTACGGCAAAGCCTATTTGGGCATGGCTTTAAAATCAACGGAAAGAGGAGATATGGCTAATACTTTGTATCAAGAAATCAAAAATAAATTACTCAAGACAGCGACGTCAGCTCACTTTGAAGAGGGGCAGCAAAATACCAATCTTTTTACAGATAATGTGACCAGTAATGCCATTATTCTACAAATGATTGCTCGTCTGCATGCCGATGACCCGGTAATTCCCGATCTACTAAGATATTTGTTGCGTGGACGTTTTGCGCAAAATTACCGGTCAGATCAAGAGAATATCCAATGGTTAATCGCTCTCACAGAATTGATGAAAGTGAAAGAAGATGCCAAGGCGAATTTCAATTGGTTACTTACCCTCAATGAACAAAAAGTCATGAGTGGTACTTTGGCGGTGGGGGCTGATAGAGAGGCTTCTTATACTGTGCCATTATCACATTTGAAAACTGCGGGAGACATTAATGCTTTGGGTATTACAAAAACTGGACCAGGTAGTTTATATTATGAAGGTACCATGAGTTATTTGGTGCGAGGTACGCAGGCAGAGCCGATTACCCAGGGACTAGGTATATATAAAGAATATTTCGCTTTTGCTGATAAGGAGGGGAAAGATCCATTGCAAGGTGCGCAGTTAGGTCAAGATTTGCGAGTGAAATTGACTGTTATCGTTCCTGAAGATCGTTATTTTGTGAATGTGGAAGATTTCCTACCTGGAGGATTGGAAGCGGTGAATTTTGATTTTGCTACCAGTTCACAAGCACAAAGAGAACTGCTTATAGAAATGGAACAGAGCGGGGTAATGAATGAAAATATTCCCTATTATTTTTATGATAATTGGTATTGGAATCATCAAGAGATTCGCGATGATCGAGTAGCTGTTTTTGCCGACTTCTTACCCAAGGGTATATATGAGTTTTCATATGTCGCCAGGGCAACTACTCCAGGGACTTTCAAAGTGCGTCCCGCACAAGTCATACAAAAGTATTTCCCTGATGTTTTTGGTAGCACAGGAGCGGGAGAATTCAGGATTCAGAATTAAGAGGTCAGGATGACACACTGTCTTTAATCATCACGATCCATAAAGATTTCAGAACCCGAGGGACCTTTTCTCACCAACAGTCTATCGGGAAAGGTCTCTTTTAGAGTGTCGACATGAGTAATGAGAATGATGAGCCGGAAAAAGTTTTCTAATTTATGAATGATTTGTACGATGTTGTCTTTGCCGCTGTCATCTTGAGAACCGAAACCTTCATCGATGACCAGGAATTCAATTTGCCCACCTGTTTGTTCGGCTAAAAGTTTGGTCAGGGCTAAACGTAAAGCAATATCAATACGAAAAGCCTCCCCGCCGCTAAAGAGTTCATAAGCTCGAGTTCCGAAAGCGTCACCAATGAGGATATCAAGCGTCTCAATCTGCGCATCACGATCAGTTTTACTGGGGCGAGTGAGACTCAATCGAATGGTCATGGTATTTTCTGAGAGAAAACTGACAATTTCATTGGCATATTGTTCCAGACGAGGAATAGCATCTTCGATAAGCATACTGGGAATGCCTCTGTGACTGAAGGCTTCGGCCAAGATAGCGAGAGATTCTTGTTTTTCGCTACTGGCATGAATGTCTACCTCATGCTGTTTTTTTATCTCCGTAAGATGCTTTTGTTCATTCTGTAAATGTTGTACTAATGTTTTAATATTGTTGATAGTAGCCATTTCTTTTTCTAGGTTTTGGATGGTCTCAGCTGTCTTGGTATAGTCTTTTTGAATGTTCTCCTGAGCACTTGATACGTGTAATTCTTTCAGAGTCTTTTTAACTGCGGCTTGTTCTTTTTCTGTCTCATGCAATATTGCATCATGCAGGGCAATTTCTTTCTGCAAGGTCACCAGCTGTATTTGCATGTCTTGTTGATTCTTGGTCTGTTTCTGAATCTCTCGCAGGCGTTCGATTTCTTTCTGAGTGGTATGTAGATCTTCTTCCGAAAAAGAGATGGTACTTTTCTGTGATTGCACGAGACTTAGTTCTTTCTCAATTATTTCTTTTTGTTTTTGAAAGTCTTGCTCAAAGGCTTTTTCTTTTTCTCTCAATACGTCGGTTTTTTGTACAGCCAAAACAAGCTCTTGCAGGTGGGGGAGTTGGTCTGTCTGTTTCTCTAAGGCATAAATCTCTTTTTCTAGACTCTTCTTCTGGCTTTGTAATGCTTTCAATTCTCGATCTCTCTCTTTGAATTCTGCCACTAAACTATTCCTCTCTTTGTCATATTTCGCTTGAATGTCATGTTTGTGTTCATCATTAATATCTTGCTCACAGAGTGGGCATTGATGTTCCAGTTTGGTTAACTTGTCCTTTTTCTTTTTTATTTCATTGCCCTGAGAGGTAATTGTAGCAATAGATTGTTCGATGCGAGCAATGTCCTCCGTTAGTTTTATTAGTCCGGGTTGTTTTTTAGTGAGGGTTTCTTTGTCTGTTTCCAAGTTTTTAATAAGCTTGGAAAAATCGTTGATTGCAATGCCACTGGCAGTTATTTTCTCTTGTAGAAAAACAATCTCTTTACCTGTTTCTTGCTGGCGGCTTTGCCAATGAGTTTGTTCTTGAGAAAGACGAGAGACGGTGTGCTGTTCAGTTTGCGCCAATTCAGTGATTTTGAACTTTATCTGTTGTAATTCTTCATAGTGTTTTTCGTGTTTCCTCAATTGGTCAGGGTCGATTTCAGCAAGAGCAACTGCCTGGGTTTCGGTTTTAATCTTTAACAGGGTGCTTTCTATGGCTCTTTTCTTTTGGGCACTGGTGCTGACTTTTCCGAGTAAACGCTGATGTTCTGCTTGTAAGGCCTGTCTTCGCCCTTCTCTTTCTCTCTCAAGATGTATTTCTTTTTCTAATTCTTGTAGTCGTTTCCTATCTTTCATAAGGGCCTCATTGATTTCTTGTTCATGGTTTTCAATAGTATTCTTTTCTAATTCGACTAATTCTTGTTGTTTGCGAGTAAGCTCATTTTCAATATGTTCTTTTTGCAATTGGGCAGACGATAATTGACCATCCACCTTTTTCTTTTCTTCTTTGGCCTGTTCATGGAGAAGGGCATATTGATCGAGGCCGAGCATGGCCGCCAAAATAGTTTTTCGTTTGCTCGGAGATTTCTTGGTAAATTCTTGTGCTTCTCCTTGTCGTAAAAAAGCAGAATTAATTAACAATTCATAATCTAGACCAATGAGACGATTGATCGACTCTTGGGTTTTGCTAATAGTGGCATCGGTAAGTAGTGTGATGGGCTCAGTGAGACTTTGTAACTCTACAACCGACACAAAACTTTTGCCCTTTTTGCTGCGTTTACGAATGACGCGATAAGGGTGATTGCGAACAATAAAATCCAGACGCACTTCCATGTCACTGGCACCATGATGCATGATGTCATTGTCTCCGCCGGTGCGAGTTTGTCCCCAGAGTACCCACAATATGGCATCAAGTACGCTGCTCTTGCCGGCGCCATTTTTGCCGGTTAATAACAATGTACGATAAGGGGAAAAATCTATTTCTGTCCCTTTTTCACCGTAACTTAAAAAGTTTTTGAGATAGAGGAGCTTTGGATACATGTGATGAAACGCTTAACATGTGATAAAACGCTTATTTGATAAGTTCTGCCAGAAGTCTTCTGGCAATGGCTTCACGTTCTTGTTGTACGAGAGTGTCTGGGCCAATCTGAATACTGACAGTACTGCCGGGAGTGAGGAAAGATGGCAAATGAGCAATGGGCCAAGCAATCAATTCTCCGGTGGGATCTAATTTTAATATTGCTTTGCTACCTTCGATACTTTGTACAGAAGCGGTGACGAGGTAATGTGCCAGTGCTTGTCCTAGGTGCTGACTTAGCATAGAAATGGGGACGGAAGATATATATATAAGAGGCATAATCATACCATGCCTTGGTCTTTAACCAATCCAAGCTAAAAGAAGTCTCTTGCCAAGAAAAGTGAAGATGGCCCTGTAGTGTTAATCACTTTTCTTAATGACTTGTGGGCCTGTAGGCATAAAGGGTTCTAGTACTTCTGGGATTTTGATTTCACCATCTTTGGTTTGGTAATTTTCCATGATAGCAATAAGCGGTCTCATTGAGGCTGCAGTGCCGTTGATCGTATGTACCAGCATGTTCTTTCCATTCTCATCTTTGTAACGGATGTTAAGACGGCGAGACTGATAATCCGTGGTATTAGAAGTACTGGTCAGTTCACGATATTGTTTTTGACTGGGCAACCACACTTCAATGTCATATTTCTTGGCGGCGGAAAACCCTAGGTCCCCTGTGCAAATATTAACCACTTGATAGTGGAAATCCAGTTCTTTCATGATCTCTTCTTCAATCGCAAGGAAAAACTCATGTTCTTTCCAAGAATCTTCAGGTTTGGCAAAACTGACCATTTCAATTTTGTCGAATTGATGACCACGAATAATACCTTTAGTGTCTTTGCCATAGGTACCAGCTTCTCGACGGAAACAAGGAGAAATACCAAAATATCTTTTGGGTTTACTGACATCAATGATTTCATCCATGTGATAACTTACCAAGGGAACCTCTGATGTACCGATAAGATAGAGCTGGTCTTCACCGGGATTGACCGTGTAGATTTCATTTTTATCCGCTGGGAAAAATCCGGTGCCGAACATCGCATGTTCCTTGACGAGATAAGGAGGAATCATCGGCGTGAAGCCTTTCTCTAATAGCTTGCGGCTAACGAATTGGATGATGGCAAGTTGTAATAATACCAATTCATTTTTGATAAACCAAAATCGAGATCCAGAAACTTTTGCTCCTCGTTCTGTATCGATTAAATCTAATTTCTCTCCTAGCTCAGAATGTTCTTTTGGTTCGAAGTCAAAAGAGGGTTTGGCATTCACCGTTCGTTCTACTTTATTTTCACTATCATCTTTACCTACTGCGGTTGTCTCATGATTAATATTTGGTAATAGCACTAACAAGCCATCGAGTTCAGTCTTGAGCGTTTGTAATTCTACCTCTTTGCTTTTAATTGTCTCGCTTAATTCTTTCAGGTTCTTTAATTCTTCCTGGGTCGGCTTACCTTTAGGTTTTTTATTGCGTTCACTACGTAATTCTTCAGCCGTAGTTAATAATTTTCGGTAGTCATTATCCAAGTTGACGATTTTTTCCAAATCAACTTTCACATTGCGACTGGCATTGTTCTTCTCAACAAGTTCTTTATTGGTGCGAATAAGATTGATATCGATCATGATGAAGATTTTACATGGATTAAAGATAGAATAATGTTGATGAAAAGGAAATAGGAAGAGGGAGAGTGAATAAGGCTTCTTTTTTGTTTTAGAATAGAGGAAACAAAAGCCCTCTTACTGATCCAATTTCCTCTTTCCTGCCTGCACTGCCTGCCCGCCTCTGGAGGGATTCTACTTCTATCTTGGTAGCATTAATAAGTGCTTCAGGGTTGGAAAGAAAATAAAATAAGCACATTGGCACGATTGTGGATCAGGTGCTATTTTGAGCATGCTTTAGAAAGCTTATGCGCAAGTATCACATCACTACTTATGGGTGTCAGATGAATGTCTCTGATTCGGAGCGAATTGCTGCGATGTTGGAAGCGATGAATTTTAGTCCTTCTGCCACTGAAGCTGAGGCTGATGTGCTGATTTATAATACGTGTTCTGTACGCCAGAAATCGGAGAACAGGATTTTGGGTAGTCGAGATAAATGGCAAGAAATGAAAAGAAATAATCCGAATATGGTAATTGGCGTCACTGGCTGTATGGTGGCTCACAAAGGCTATGACTTTCAGAGGAAATTACCGGAAGTAGATATCACTTTTGATATTCAAGAGTTGCCACAATTACCCGGGAAGTTGGCTAAGACTATGGGAGTAGATTTGGCTATGCCCGAATACAATGACTATTTGCATATTTTGCCGAAGACGAAGAATGATTTTCAGATTTCCGTACCGATTATGACCGGTTGTAACAATTTTTGTAGTTTTTGTATTGTGCCTTTCACGCGCGGCCGAGAAAAAAGCAGGTCAGTGAGTGAAATTATTGCTGAGATTCAGAAGTTCGTAAAAACTGGTGCGAAAGAAGTGACTTTGCTGGGCCAGAACGTCAATAGTTATCGTGGGCTTAAGGATGATGGTAAGCCAGCAAATTTCGCGTATCTTCTCCATAAAGTTGCAGAGATTTTTGGTGTGGAAAGAATCCTGTATATGTCACCACATCCCAAAGATATGACTGATGATGTCATTGAAGCTCATGCTACTTTAAAGAATCTTTGTCCGACTGTTCACTTACCGGTACAGTCCGGTTCTTCTGCAGTGTTACGTAGAATGAATCGTTTCTATACCAAAGAAAGCTACTTGGATTTGGTGAAGAAGTTTTATGATCGCGTGCCGGGAATTACGATATCCACGGATATTATCGTAGGCTTCTGTGGTGAGACAGAAGAAGAATTCCAGGATACCCTAGATTTATACCGGAAAGCTCAGTTTGATCTGGTCTATATCGGTATGTATTCGCCGCGACCGCATTCTTTGGCTTACAAAATGAAAGATGATATTCCCAGAAAAGAAAAAGAAAGAAGGTTCCATATACTGCATGCTTTACAAGAAGAAATTGCCGAAGAAAAGAATAAAGTATATCTCAATAAAAAAAATCATGTACTTATAGATAAGATCAAAAAAGATACTGCCTCTGGACGATCAGAACATGGTAAATATGTAGAGATCGAAGGGCAGGCTGCAAATGGAATTGAATTAGGTGATATCGTTACAGTCAAAGTTAATGAAGCACTCACATGGGTACTCCGAGGGAAAAAAGTATCCTAGAAAAAGCACGAGAGCTTATTTCTGAGCAATTAGCCAAAGAACCGCAGTCTATTGTTGTTATTCTGGGTCCTACAGCCTCAGGAAAGACAGCATTGGCTTTGGCATTGGCAAAATATTTTCCGATTGAAATAATCTCGGCCGATTCTCGCTTGGTGTACAAAGACATGGATATAGGTACCGCCAAACCAACTCGTGAAGAACAAGGATTAGTTCCTCATCATTTGATTGACATCACGTCTCCGGAAGAACGTTTTACCTTAGCTGACTATCAAAGGGAAGTATTTAAGATGATCGATGATATTTTCAAAAGAAAAAAGATGCCTATATTGGTTGGAGGGACTATGCTCTATATAGACTCAGTAATTTACAATTATCAATTACCAATTATCAATGAAATACCCGCTTTAAAAACCAAGATTCGAGCGATGTCTTTGGTACAGCTACAAAAACAATTGCTAAAGCTTGTACCGGATGCAGGA
>CAZGLA010000081.1:0-1948 GCA_964526575.1 uncultured Candidatus Peribacteria bacterium
AAGTATAGTGACAATCGAGAAAGTCACTAAGCGCATTATGAATAGCTCCCCCACTTACTCTTCGTGGCAGAAACTTGCCCTCAATGATGTCATAGAAGAGATGTTTATGGTTTTGACCGATAAGGAAAGAGAGGTGCTTATTCGTCGTTATAGTTTACATAATCAACCCAAGGAAACTTTGGAAAAAATAGGCCAAGGTTTTTCAGTGACTCGTGAACGTGTACGTCAAATAGAAAATGCTGCTCTTAAAAAATTACGTCGAACACTGAGCAATACGAAGCTTAAAGAGGTCACTCAAGGTGCCTTTGATATTTTAGATAGTCATGATGGTTTGCTCTTGGAATCAAAATTGATTCAAAAGATTATTCAAACAGTTACTGATATATCTATTGATAGCAATATTGTAAAATTGGCTCTCAGCATTGAAGAGGATATTATCAAAGTAAAGAAGAATAGTTTGTTCAAACCAGCTTGGCGTCTCGACCGTATTCAAGAACGTTTGCTGCGTGATGTTATTGATACTGCAAATGATATCTTAAGAAAAGGCAATGATATATTGGGCGTTCAAGAATTAGTAGGTAAAATCAGTAAAAAATTAGGCAAAAAAGTATCAGAAAAATTTATCCTGGCTTGTTTGGAAGTGAGTAAGCTCTTTAAGCGTGTAGATACAGGATGGGGACTGATGGAATGGCGTCATATCAATCCTAAGAGTATTCGTGACAAAGCTTATATCGTACTCAAGCGTGCCACAAAGCCGCTGCATTTCGTAGATATTGCCAATCGTATCGTCGAAGCAGAATTTGATCACAAGGTCGTCACTGTACAGGCTGTACACAATGAATTGATTCGAGGCGATAACTTCGTTTTGGTGGGTAGAGGTCTCTATGCCTTGAAAGAATGGGGTTATGTGGAAGGTACAGTGAGTGATGTGATCGAACGTATTTTGAAAAAGGCGCAAAAACCACTGGAAAAGTCAGAAATCGTCAAGAGAGTATTGGCTGTGCGCCAAGTAAAAATCGGCACAATAGCGCTTAATCTACAGAAAAACCCTCGTTTTGTCCGTGTTGGTCGCGCTGTCTACGAATATCGAGGCTAGTAGCGTATAATAAGTAGTAAGAGAATAAGATTATTCTCTTTTTTCGTTACACCTTATTTATGCGTGGACCTACCATTATGGATACGATAAAGAACGCCTCTAAGGTGGCGGTGATTGGTGCTTCTCATCATCCAGAGAAGGTGGGTTTTCAAATTGTAAAAAATATTCAGGCATTGGGATTCACGGGAGAGTTATTTCTTATAAATCCGGAAGGGGGAGAAATCTTGGGAATAGAGTGTTTAACCAAAATTAAAGACATTCCCGTAGTAGATATTGCTATCTTGGCTATCAGTCCCAAAGATACCTTGGAAGCTACCAAAGAAATCATCAAGAAGGGAGCAAAGGTGCTTATAGTCATCAGTAGTGGTTTTAAAGAAGCTTCCAAGAAAGGCGCAGCTTTAGAAGAAAAATTGCTGGAATTATGTAAACGTCATGAGGTCAGATTGATTGGCCCTAATTGTATGGGACTCATTGCTCCGCATTGGCATTTGAACTTGTCCTTTGCTCATTCACAAGTACGACCGGGAAACATTGCTTTCCTGTCGCAGTCTGGTGCTCTAATCAGTGCCTTGCTCGATTGGTCATGGTCGAAGCATGTGGGTTTCTCATTGCTAGCCTCCCTAGGCAATGAAGCTGATGTGAATATCAATGATATGTTAAGGGCTTTGCAAGATGATGATAGTACGGAAGTGATTGGTATATATGCCGAACAAATCACTGATGGTAAAGAATTTATAGAAATTGCTAAGAAAGTAGCCAGTAAAAAGCGCATATTTTTACTGAAAGGCGGACAAACTCTCCAGGGTGCTAAAACTGCCCTATCACATACAGGTGCCATGGTGGGCGATCAAG
>CAZGLA010000082.1:0-2417 GCA_964526575.1 uncultured Candidatus Peribacteria bacterium
TGAAATTCAAGAACTCTATTATGAAGCTTATGGTCCTGGAGGAGTGGCCCTTTATATTCAAGCTCTTAGCGATAATAAGAATCGTACTGCGAGTACCATCAGAGAGATTTTGACGAAACTTGGCGGCAACTTAGCCACTACTGGATCTGTAAGTTTTTTATTTGAAAAGAAAGCGATATTTTTTATTTCTTTAGCCGAGGTAAAAGATAAGGACACTTTGGAATTGTCTCTCATTGATCTGGGAATCAGTGATATTGAAAGTATTGATCAAGAGTTAATGATTTCTGGAGATTATACTTTGTTTGGAAAAATAAAAGAGTTTTTAGATAAAGAGCATTATCCAATAAGTTCTTCAACAATTCGCTTCATTCCTAAGGTGACTATTGATGTTACCCCTGATCATGTCCAGAAATTACAAGATTTAATGATTGCTTTAGATAATGATGATGATATAAATGAAGTCGCAATTAACACTGTTCTCTAATTTTATGACAAAAATAACATCTAGATTTAGAAAATCACAGTTCCCTACGCCAGAATTATCCGAAAAAGGGAAAGGTCGTGATACACATAAAGAAGCTTATCGGTCTCTTATTCAGGACATCATTCTTCACCATCGAACTGTTTATTTGGGAAAAAAGATCGAACAATCAAATACGTATCAAATGCGGTACGATGCAGACCATAGAGAAAGACCGCAAATGTTATTTGTTCTTGTTCCCGGCGTATTACCAGAAGGTCCTTCTTCAGAACGTTATCTCTATATAAGTGCTGGGGTGGAATGGGGACAAGGAGAAACTAAAATGCGTTATTTTTGTGGAACTCAAGATGATTATACCAGTGAAGAATTGAGTTTGCCTCTGGATACCACTTTGGTGATAGGACGAAAAGAACCTGTTTTTAGTGCCTTTGTTCAGCATGCTTCTTTATCTGCTACTCATGCTCGTATATGTGTTGTTCATGATTCTGATCGTTACCTCATTACTATCAAAGATGGATCTGACAAGAAGTCCTCTTCAAATGGAAGTACAATTCTGGTTCCTTTAGATGAGTCACCAACTAGTGACCGGTACCAGCCTCGTTGGTCGGGGTTTCGTACCAAACGCTAAATTGTTGACATTCTTTTGATTCCCGCTAATCTGCTCGGGCGTAAAAAGTGTGTGTATTTTTTATAATAAAACTATTTTTATGAATGATCGAGAAAGAACGACTATGCCGGAAACTCCTCGTGCCAAAGTAGTGGAAACTTCTCCATTTCGAGAGGTAATAGTGAATATTTTATCTCGATATAGGTCTTACCAATTACCGCCGGGTGGAAGTATTACCATGAATATTGGTGCAGAGCGCTTTAAAGACCCCAGAGAACATATAGGATTCGGTATCATTCCTGGTATGATTTTTCCTGGTAAAACATTGAAGGATTCTCTGTTGGTAGTCGGGTTTCTTGATTGGAAAGATCTAGAACACTCACAGGCTCAAATCAGATACTTCTGCGGTGTCTTTCCCGATGGTGCCAGTGAGGAGCGTCGTAAAGATATTGGTGAAGAGTTGTTATTGGGCAGACAAAACGCAGTGTTTAATGCCTTTAGGGGGAATAATAATATTTCTAAACAACATGCACGTATACGTACCAGAAAGAATGGAACAGGATATCAAATTGAGATATTAGACGGTGTTCCCGAACATCCCTCTTCCTATGGAAGTACTGTTCTCGTTAACCCTGATATAACCATTTCCCAAACTGGCGGGGTAAGACCAATCCAGCTGTGTCAGGGTCCGCCAGAAGGTTCACGCTCACTTTTTCTAAAAGAATAGTATTTTGGGAGCCTTTGATGAGAATCAAATCACCAGGAGCAATCTTGGGTAAAATAAATTTGACGATATCTTCTCTCGTTTCAAAATGATGCAAAGCTGCTTGATGACGTACGTGTGAAGGTAAATCTTTGAAAGCTTTTTCGTAATTGGGTCCCAACATACATACGATTTCACATTCTTTTGCTAAAAGAGTAAGGATTTCACTGTGAGCTGGTTCAGCGATATGACCAAGTTCTCTCATGTCACCCACGATAGCTATGCGTCTTTTGGCAGGAAGATTCTTAAATACCTCTATTGCTGCTTTCATCGAAGAGGGAGTGGCATTATAAGATCCCTCGAGTAACATAGCCCCATTGATAGCCGGTAGTAGAGACAATCTGCCCGGCAAGGGTTTGATTGTTAGTAGTGATTCCTGGATATCTACCCAGGGAATATTGAACTCTCTGCCAATGATAATTGCCGGTAAAACCGTATATACTTGTACTTTACCTAGAAGTGTAAGGTGGAATCTTTGTTCTTGATTCTTGTGTCTGACTATGAAGTCAGTGCCCGCTTCATCGAAAGAAATTGTGTGTCCAGAATAATCAGCTTTTTGATTTAAT
>CAZGLA010000083.1:0-5043 GCA_964526575.1 uncultured Candidatus Peribacteria bacterium
GAAGATAGTTGAGCTGGGCGGTCAGCCAAAGGGTTTATTGATCCCTGACAATGATCGTCATGAAAAGTTAGAGAGAATTCCAAAATATCACTTTACGTATGCTGATGATGATTTGAATGACAGAAATACATGGAATGGCGGTAGATGGTTTTGGCCTAGGAAAAGATGGGGTTATATCATTGTTGATGCTGTATCAAATGTGAAAGCTGATCCCTCGATAATGGGTGACGCTCATAAAAGAGCCCTGGCTTGGACTAAGAAATATCATGGTGAAGGACTAGATGTGCTGATAGGAATTGATCTATATTTAACTTTAGCTAGGGAATGTTTGGTTGAAGGTAAATATCTTGATACCGAAACATGTACCCTGCTGAATAATAAATCACAAACAGTTGCTAATGATGAAGGCATGCTTTGCGAGCGTTTCAACTCCGCAGGTGCCAGTTGGAGTAAGTCTTATGATGAATTAGTTTTGAAAAGATCTTGTTCTATACTTAGCGTTGCCAACTTACGCATGCGGGCGATGGTGAAAGTGATATAAAATCGTGAATCGAGAATCGTGAATTGAAAGATATTTCTTAAAATACCATGGCCAGATCCAACCCTGAGCGACAAGAACCGCATGAAATAGTAAAAAGATTGTTGGGCAATCCTTCTCTATTAGGATCCGATATACGCAGAGAAATGGCAAAGAGTTTAGATCTTGTTCCACGAGAGGATATACACAAGGCTGCGCTGGCTGAATCCTTAGAAAAGAAACAGTATCCCAGAATGGTGAAAGCTTTGGGAAAGTATAAAGTCCCTCTCAAAAACATTCCTTCTGCAGAGGTGATGAAAGATGCTTTGACTCCTCGTATTCTCGAGATCGCTTTACAGCTTCAAAATCCTATCTTACTAGTCATACCCAAATTAACGAGGCGACAATTGCTGCGACTTTGGAATAATTATTATGAATTACCCCTTTTAGATCCAAAACGTACCTTTGACTGGAGCCAAAGCGTTTATGAAAAGAATATTTGGGAGGTAGATATTGTAGAAGGATCGAGAGATATTGATTCCGAGGAGGAGATGAAAAAAGAGTATAAGCGAGTGAACGGGAGGGAGACTCATTATGATTATGTTAAATTCTTATATGAAGAGAATTGCAGATTAGGTTTCCGTACATTCAGTGGAGCTCGCCGATATATTGCGCTCAATATGAGGTTGGCCGAGGATGGGCAGATGGTCGACAAATGGTCTTCTACTGTGTTGAACGCTCCCTGGCTCGCATCCACTACTCCTCTCGCCATGGCTACCTGCAATCATGATGATCATCGCTTGTCATTTATTAGTGCAAACATACATGAGACTTTAGATACCGAGCAATTGCATGTACGCCGCTCTATACATATTCCACTATGACCGCTCTTGTGGATGCTTTCGAAAAGAAACAATATCCTCGGATGAAGGAGGCTCTGCAGAACTGTGATATTTCTTTGCATGGAGTGCCATCTTTTGCCGATATCAAAAAGGCATTGCAACCCCAAATACTCGAATCAGCTGCGAAGCTTAAAGACCCATTGCTCTTACTGACGCCACCTCTCAATAGACGAGCTTTGCTGGATATTTGGGATAGAAATTATAGTCCTGGGAGAAGACGTGATTCTCGAGAACTGCGAAATAATCTTTTGTGGAATGGAGGGACAGCAAAGATCATGCATTGGGAGGTAGATATTGTAGAGAGTGCTCAAAATGGTGATGTTGAGGATGGGGCAAAACAAAAGTGCGGACGCTGGAAAAAGCCAAGAAGTGATGTTGAATATCTGCGCTTCTTCAAAAGAGAATATGCTAAACAAGGCCTGCAAATCATGAGTGGGGCGCGGAAATATATTGCCCTGATTATGAGAATGGTAGAGGAGGGACAGGCACGTGATTTTGCTAGTTATACAGTGCTCAATGGCAATGCTGCTCAGTCTCAAGTATCTGTGGCTTTAGGTTCTTGGGATCGCGATAACTATAACATTTCTTTTTTGAGTGGAGAGAAATTAGACATGCGTTTTGACTATATAGATGTTCGCCCATCTATTTCTGTGATTTCTTAAATCTACCCAAACCCTACCGAGCCCTTGCCTTTTTCAAGAAGTATAGTAAAATACTCTCTTATAAAGATTATTATGGCTAGTGAAAGACCAGAAGGGCTACCGGGAGCTGTTTTAGCTGAAATTATACCCATTACGTCTAAGATTTCGCGAGCAAAAATGGGTGATGCCAAAAGAGCTCCTGCGACTGTTCGTGACATATTTTCAGGAAAGACTCCTACGCCAAAACTGAAAGACATGCAGGGGGCAATGGTGGATCATTTATTTAGGTCAGCGACTGATTTGATCGAGTCCAAGGATCGTCATATGAAGGTCCGCTTCCAACAATTACTCTCTGAAAAGGTGCGAGCGCGAAAAGGAAAATTAGTGGAACGAAATAAGACCAAGCCTCTTGATTATAAGCCCGAGATCAAAGACGCAAAACATGAAGTCGTGATGGATGTCATTACCGCTTTAACTCAGCTTGATTTATTGGGGGCATCACCGGTAATTAATTTGGACCATTATCGTATCTCCATTGACCCTATGAAAGGTCCAATCGAAGATGCTAATATTCATATACTAAATTTTTATAAAAGTTTATTTGAAAGGAATGAAGGATTGATGAGCTTTCACAATTTTGACCGGCTCAATACTTCTTTCCGTAATGATTATTGGTTGACCATAAAAAGCACTATCAGAATGTCGCCAGAATATCGGATATTAAAGTCATTGGTGGGTGATAAACTCGATACGGTATTTTTGAAATTCGCTACTTTAGAAAATCTCATACAAGCCAATGATGATTCTTTGATTGCTGCTTGGTGTCAGTATCGATCCGTAGCAGGATTTCTCCTGACCTCTATCAAGAGCAAACCTCAAGATGCCAAAATGCAAGAAACCCAGGTTCACGTAACTTTGCGACAAGAATTGCTGCAGCGGAAAATAGGTCGTTTTGCAGAGACTGGATTCAAGAGGACCGAACCTGCTTTGAAAAAAAGATTTTTGGTTGAATTAGAGCAGGAGATAGAGCGTATCAAGGCATTTATTAAGAATGACATTCTAGAGATTAAAGAGTTTGGCAATGTAGTTTTGCTTCCTACCCGCATGAATCAATTGCGCGGTGAAAGAGAAAACGTGATGAAAGTAGAAGAAAAGTTAAAAGTACAAGCCCAGAAGGATGCCAAAGTATTTCAGACCGCATTTGCTGATCTTTTACAGTTTCTCGTGCAGGATCCTTTGAAGAAAACTCCACTCTACCGATCTTTGTCTCAGTGGTCACCTGAGGCGACTGCAGATTTTGCTGAATGGCTTTATGACGCAATGAAAGAAAGTTCAGCAGCTGAAGCTCTTACTACGAGAGATTTGTTTCGTGCTCGAGTGTGTAATATTTTATCGCCAAAGAAACGTTAGCGTGATATAATTGGGAGATTAAATAAAAAACAAATGGCAGGTCTAGAGGAACATGTTCGCCGGGGCAGTGAGGGGGATTTGGAAAGAGCAGCGGTAGAAGGCCATATAGCTGAAGCTCCGCTCAGAGTATTTAGGAGTGAGCTTATTGATTATCACTCTTTTCGTGCTCGTCCTAGAGAAAGAGTATCTATTGATGATGCTATAGAGACTTTACGCACTCAGGGTAAAAGATTCGGTTGGTATCTTCATGATAAACCAACTCTTGAAGAACAAAAATATGTTATACATGCGCTTGGTCGGGCTCGTAATATTGCCCATATTCATGATTCTGCTCCCAAAGTTATTCAAAAGTTAGATGATATCGACACAGAGATTAAGGCTAAAGATTTGGACAAAGAAGTTCAAAGTAAACGTCTAAGAGCTACCGATATCATGCGTCAGAAGTTGCTCCTCAATGTGCTTCCCGCAGAAAAGAAAGATATAGAATGGACATTGTTTACTTCAGAAAAGTTAATTTCTCAAGTTAAAGGAGAGAAAAAGAAAATAGCTATAGTTGCCGATCTGCAAACATTATTGGCCAGTTTGTTATTAGCTCAAAAGTACTATTTTGTTACATTTGAACAATATATAGATATCAAAGAGGAAATTAGCCGTGTGGCTCAGAGACTTGCTTACGATGAAATAATCAAAGAGAGTAAACTTCACTCTTCTTAGGGTTTTATTGATCGACAATAGAAAAAGCAACTTTGTCTGTGATTAACTGACCATCAGGGCCATTGCCAGTTACTTGTAATTCGTATTGACCAGATATTTGTGGGAGCACACAAGTATTTAAGGGTTTTTGATTGAGATTGATTTGAACATTCTTTATGTCCGTGTTGAAGATTTTACAAGGAATACTTTCTTGATCATCAGGAATTTCCGGATCAAAACTAAATACATCATGGTTTTGCGGACTAATGATCTTGAGAGTTGGTTGAGACGTGGTAGTAGTGGCAAATTTACTCTGCCAAAAGTTTAATTCCGACGGCAAGGTTAGGCCTTCTGCGGTATACCAGCTATCGATCTCTCTGGGTTCGAATCCTTGAGGAAAACGTTCGCTACTCTTGTGAGTGCAGTATTCGTTCGGAAGTAAACCAGAGGGGAGACATATGGTGATTTGGGGGATTTGATTGATGAATGCGAAAGAATCGTCAATCGTCAATCGAGAATCGTGAATTGGGGATTTGTGAAGCAAGGTCATTAAATCATGAAAAATCGGACCTGCGCCTGTGATACCGCTGACTTGATTCATAGGTGAACCATCACTATTTCCTACCCATACACCCACTGTATATTGGGTCGAATAGCCCATGGTCCAATTATCATGAAAGTTGCGACTGGTCCCAGTTTTTGCCGCTACGGGGAAGGAGAATTCCAAAGCACTATTTTCACCGAATTCTGACGCCCGAGCATAATTGTCACTCAAAATGTCGGTCACCAAGGCGGTAGCTTCTTGGCGTATTTTTTTATTCTTTTGCCATATAGGATAGATATCCAGGTCGTTTTTTCCAGGGGTTATTTGTCCATCGAT
>CAZGLA010000084.1:0-5457 GCA_964526575.1 uncultured Candidatus Peribacteria bacterium
ATCTTGGCAATGGCTGAAGAACCATAGCCAGCAACGACAAAAGGTTTGCGACGCTGCCATTTGTCAGAGAGATAACCAAACCAAGTTTTAAAGAGCGCCGATGTTCCCTCTGCAACACCTTCGATTATACCAACCACATAAACTGGTGCATGCAAAACATCAGTGAGGAAGATCGGCATGACCGGATAGAGCATCTCCGAAGCAATGTCGTTGAAGAGACTGACAAAACCCAAAAGGTAAACTGTACGGGGAATTTTTTTGAGAGCGTTCATGATGTTGAGATTAAACCCTTCGCTTGTCATCCCGAAGCGACGCGCAGCGGAGTTCGAGGGATCTCCATGTTATAATTCGCTTATAGACAATGTATAGCATTGAGATCTCTCGACAAAGCTCGAGATGACAACTCAAAAATCCTATGAATGACAGACAAATGTTAAAAGAGACTGCTCCATCTTAGAACAGTCTCTTCTTCTTGGGCAAATGAAACTACAATCCTTCAGGATGTTTTTTGTTATTGTCGATAAATGTTGTGAGTGTAGCCATCTTTTCTTGGAACACATTGTATTGTTCCTCACTGATTCTTCCTACTCGTCGATAGAATTCGACCATTGGTTTTAACTTGAATGCTGAATGTAGTGTAAGTCCTTCTTTCGCTAACTGCTCTTCAGCACCTTGTTCTCTATCAACCAAAATGAAGACATGTTCAATATTCATACCAACCGAACGTAGAGCTTTGGCTGGGGTGATTTTGGAATTACCATCAGTAGCTAAATCATCAAATAAGACTGCAGTTTTTCCTACATGCAATGCTGCATCAAAACCATCAATATCGTCGCCACTACCATAACCTTTTTTATCTCCACGAGGAGTAATCATGGGTTTGCCTAACATGTCAGACAGTGAAGAGACGAGGGGAGTTGCGGCTGTGGGAATGTCAGCCAATACATTATATTGAACACCAGAGTGTTCCAGCATTTCTGCAAATACCTCTACGGTTTTTAATTTTGCTTCAGGATGAGCTCGTAAAGTTCTAAAGTTGATATAAAGAGGAGATAGTGGTGCTTCAGGATGTTCTTTATGAATTTTTAGTTTGAAGCCTTTTTCTAGATCAATTTTGAACATTTTCTTGTCGAATATTTCTAGCAATAAAGCTTCTTGAGCTTCAGTCAGTCCTTCGGGATGTTTTTGTAAATCCACTCCAACTTGAACCATGACTGGTCTTTTTAAGGCATCACGAATACCATCACGAGTTTTGACTGCTTCTCTTCGTACTACATCTAGATAGTCTTCTCCTTCTTTTACTTTGGGAAAAATAATTCCTCGGGAAGAATTAATAATCATGCCCATACCACGATCATCTCTACCTGCTCTTACTGTTGCTTCGAGATCACCACCTTGAGCCCCAATACCAGGAATTAAAATCGGTGTTCTACCAACAATCTTGCGCACCTTTGCTAGTTCTCTGGGATAGGTAGCACCCACAACCACGCCACAATTACCGTTAACATTCCAACGTTCGACTACGTCATGAGCAATGTCTTCATACACCATGCGGTTTTTTCCCCAGACGCGTAAATTTTGATAACGATCAGATCCGGGATTAGAAGTTTTGACTAAAACGATCGTACCTTTGTCTTTGCGATCCAAGAAAGGCTTCATCGCTTCCGGGCCGAGATACGAATGAATGGTAACCGCATCTGCGTCATATTCCTCAAAGTCACTCAATACATAGCCATCATTGGTATTAGCAATATCTCCGCGCTTGGCATCAAGAATGATCACTACATCAGGATGATTCTCTCGAATATATTTGATAGTTAACCTGAGAGCGGTGCGTCCGGCTTCACCTTTTTTCTCATAGAACGCCAGATTAGGTTTCCACATACCGACAAGATCATGAGTCACTTCGATAATGTCACGATTAAATGTGAAGATGGTTTCTTCAACACTACTTGGGGACAATCCGCCATATTTCAGTTTGTATGGTTCCTCAGGAATTTTCATGTAGTCGGAATCGAGACCGACACAAAGAAAGTTTCGCTCATCCCATTGAGCTTGTAATTTGTCATAAAACGAAGGGCGGGGAGATTCTAATTCTGACATAATAAGAAGTTAAAAGTTAAAAGTTAAAAGTTTAAAGTTAAAAATGAAAGATGAAGTGAGGAATGTAGCATAAATTTTTGTCTCTGGAAAACTTTTATGTTATGTTCGACCCTTAACAAATGTATGCGTCGACCTGAAGAAAATATAGAAATTGCCGGACCACTTAAGAAAATTACTCAGACACAACTGAATGCATGTAAAATTACTGCCAGGGGTGAGGATATCCCAAAAGTGAAAGGCCAGTTGGTTACTATTCCAGAACTTGAAGGAACCACATGGCGTATACCCATGGATTTGATTACGGCCAGTCCCTACATTCCACGAACGCGTTTCCGAGCCAAAGAGTTACGAGAATTACAACAAGCAGTTCATGTCAAAGGGCAAGAGAAAGCTATTATTGTAGTGCCTTATGTTGATCGTAGAAGTGGTAATGTTCGGCTTTTTTTGCAGAAGGGAGAGCCTGATTTTCGTGTCCGGGAGAGTATCCCATCAGTAACAGTGAAAGGAGAAATTTTCTCTTTGAATAATCTGCAGGAGTTGTTGGAACATACTGATAAAACATTGACTGTCAAAAAAACCAGAACTGCTATTCGAAAAGTTTTAAAAGTGGCAGTTGAACAAGTTACCGAACCGTTAGCTACAGAAGCTACTGCCCCTATTCCTAGACCTGTAATCAAAACTCCAGAAATTAGACCCCCTCCTCCTCTCGGGAAACTTGCTGCAAACCCACTTCTTGGGAATTTATCTCCACCCAGAGTCCCTTCATTTCCATCCCCCTCTCTCCCCAATAAGGTTCCTATCATACCCAAAAAGAAACATCGTGGTCCTTCAGTATTTATAGGGAAACAGAAAAATTTTCCAGATGTGCGAGGTGTTCCTATCCTTACATTGGATGAAAAAATGAAGAAAGGAAGATTTGAAGGAGAAAGAAAAATTGTTCGTCGTTATGCAGTTACCCATATCTATGCAGCATTGAGTGGTGAAGAAGTAATCGTTTTAAGTTCATCAGATCTACGCTATGCAGAATTAGCTCAGAAACTACAACTCAGTGCCAAAGAAGTCATTGTGATTTTAATAAATAAGGATAATACTGTATCAAAAGTGCATTCGTTGTTCTTGGAAAGGAAGCCAATAGACCGACCAATTCCTGCTGCGACTCCATTGTTAGAACAGATAATTTCTACTCCTCAGCCAGCAGAAAAACCTACGGTGGCAGTTGAAGAAGTTGCTGAAGTTGTAGCCACGGAAGCCACTGCTCAAGGTTTCGTAGATGAGACTTTGGCATCATTACCAATTGTTTCTGAGGTTTTAGTCGCTGAATCTCAGCCGCCCGCTCCTGTGGGACCACCGGCAGAACAAATAAATGGCCATGTACCGCTGCTGGTTTTGGGTAAGGATATTCAGGTAGGTAAAGCAGCTAGAGAGAGGCTGAGTGATATGCGTGACTTGCGTAAGCATCACTTGGTGAAGGATGATGTAGATACTTACTATCAGCTCCTCTGTGGCCAGGAAGTAGTGGTGCTTCCTAGAGGATATAAGGAATATGGTTTTTTTGCTCAGTATTTGGATATGCAAAAAGGCGAAGTGATAATTGTGCTATACGTTTCGCAACATTCCACTCAGGTATCCAAGATTAAATCTAATTTATTGGTCGAAAGTAATGGGGAATCTACTTGATCTTCGCGGTGAGTATTTTGATTGTTTGTGTGTTCATCTTTCCACTGGCGTGATCGAAAACACTTTCGATATGAATGTTATGTCTTTTGAATTTGTTTTGTAACTTCTTACTATTTATTGAATGAGTTACCAGAATATGAATGGAGGCAGCAGATTTAAGAAGTTTGCTGACCGCCAGAACAGTGCTGCCACTATCTGCAATATCATCGATAATTAAAATACTTTTCTTTTGAACTAATAAATGTTTTGGTTTTTGAATCGATACTTTTTTATGTGTTCGAGATTTACTAAGAACAAGAAAGGGGATTTTAAGTTTTTGTGCGGTTTTTTGTACGCGTTCCTTAGCACCTTCATCAGGAGCAATAATAAGATTGATTTTATGTTCTTTAACAAATTGTTTATCAATTTCGGGCAGAATGTTAACGAGTTTCCCCTTAAATGCTTTGATAAATTCCGGACTATGAGCATCGAGAGTAATGATGCGATCAAAATATTTTTGTAATGTATCAGCTATCACCAAACCAGCTGGATGCTCTGCACTATCTTGTCGTCCATAAGCGATCCAGGGCGCGATGAGCGTGATATGTTTTGCTCCTGTGTTTCGTAGTAATTGGCTTAGAAATAGAGCTCTAACAAAGTAAATCGGTTGCTCGTGAATGTTGGCAATGAGAATAACTTTGCGGGGAGTTTTCTGGGGTCCCTGGATTTTTATTTCACCGGCACCATAATGTTCTGCTTTTATCAATAAAACATTGCTCTTCAGTTCGTTGGCAAAAGTCTTCACTAAAAATCTCTCATCGGAAAAACCAACAACAGAAAAATTATCTTTTGCCATAGACTTTGAGGATTTCGATAACTTCTTCATGAGTAGTTTGCGGAAATGATTCGTAAAACTGGCCAACAGCATAATACCAATAAGGTTCAGTAAGGCATATTACTTCATCCGCTTCTTCCCGTAGCATCTTAAGACTATCGCGTGCACCATGGGGGACAGCGATGATCACTTTCTTGGCTCCGTTACTTTTGGCAGCGACAATGGCCGCGCGCATAGTAAGACCGGTGGCTACACCATCATCGATGATAATTATTGTTTTGTCTTTAAAACTTGGCAATTTCTTTCCCTGACGATAGAGATGTACACGTTCCTTGGTTTCTTGTTCCGCTTTGATGACGATATCTTCCAGAGTCTTTTCATCAATTGTTTTTCTTTCTTGTTCGTTCCAGATTATATCTCCAGTCTCAGCATACGCACCAATTGCATATTCTTCTGAGTAGGGAGAGCCAATCTTTCGTACAACAAGAACGTCTAATGGTACATTGAGTTTTTCGGCGACCTCTTTGCCCACAACGACGCCACCACGAGGGAGCGCATAAAGAAGGGCATCTTTGCGATCTTTATATTTCTCCAACTGGACTGCTAATTGTTTACCGGCACCTTCACGGTCCTTGAACATATGAATTGTAAATCGAGAATCGTCAATCGTAAATTTTAATTCACGATTCATCATTCACGATTCTAAATTATTCGGGTAATAGTGGCTTCCTCTTGGGCTTTACATTTAGTAATTCAATATCGTAATAGCATGGTCTGACTTTTGGCTTTTTGGTATAAGGAAAGTGGCAATTAACCCATTTCTATGCCCTCATCTATGTTTCTCGCTCAAGTGCTAGGTCCAG
>CAZGLA010000085.1:0-2099 GCA_964526575.1 uncultured Candidatus Peribacteria bacterium
TTGATGATATCAACAAAAAAATTGCCATAGCAGAAGAAGAGCTGAAAGCTCTTATGATCCCCAAAGATCCCAATGATGACAAAAATACCATTGTGGAAATTCGCGCGGGCACCGGTGGCGATGAGGCGGGACTTTTTGCTGCAGATTTACTACGTATGTATACCAGGTACGCTGAAAACAAGAATTGGAAAGTGGAACTCATGAGTGCCAGTTATGGTGAGCTCGGTGCTGTCAAAGATATTGCAATCATGATCAAGGGCCAGGGTGCTTATGGAAAACTGAAACATGAAAGTGGAGTGCATAGAGTACAGCGTATTCCCAAGACTGAAAGTCAAGGACGCATACATACATCCACAGCTACCGTATCCATTTTACCTGAGGCAGAAGAAGCAGATATCAATATCCGCACAGAAGATATTCGTATTGATGTATTTCGTGCCGGTGGTCATGGCGGTCAGAGTGTGAACACTACCGATTCAGCTGTGCGTATTACCTTTTTACCTACTGGTTTAATAGTGACTTGTCAGGATGAAAAGTCCCAACAAAAAAATCGTGCTAAGGCGATGAAAGTTTTACGATCGCGCTTATTGGCTCAAGAAATCGAAAGACTCCATACTGAACGTAGTGCGATGCGTCGCTCGCAAATTGGCACAGGTGAACGAAGTGAAAAAATCCGCACGTACAATTACCCTCAGGATCGGATCACTGACCATCGTATTCATCAAAGTTGGTCTGGTTTACCGCTACGTATGGATGGTGATATTGATGATATGATTGAAACGCTTGCATTGGCTGAAGAAAAAGCGAAGATGACGGAAAATGTATGAATAGTGATCGGCTAAAATATTGGTTGCATTTAATTTTTTTACCCAATAGTCTGGCAACCATGGAATGGCGTATGCTTTTTTTACTTAATGCTGATCGGCGTATTCATAAATTGAAATCACTCACCATGCAAAATGATTTGCGGGTCGTCGCTCGTAATCATTCTTTTCATATGGCTGAGCAAGATTTTTTCTCACATACTGACAAAGAAAACCGTACACCGGGCGACCGCATCAAAGGCGCAGGCATTACCGATGTGGTATTCGGTGAAAACCTGGCTAAGATGCGAGGTTTTGAACATGTTACTGAACAAGCAGAAGATGCCTTGATGAAAAGTCCGGGACATCGAGCCAATATTCTTACCGCTTCATTTAATTGTGTTGGTGTGGGAGTGATCAAGGCCAAAGATGAGACCTATTATTTTACCCAAAACTTTGCTCACCGCTTTCTCAGGCTAAACTTTCGCAAGTTATATGTGAAGTTTGATCGTGAAATCCGGCTAAACGCCAGGGTCTTGGAGCCCTTTGATCAATTGGCAGTACAAGAAAAGTACAAAAAACCCTTTGAATTCGAGTATAAAGTAGAGGGTAAAAAAGTGCTGGTAACTTTAAAGTTGTCTGAGCGTGGACGTTATGAATTGGACGTATTTGTAAAGCCGAAAAATGAAAAGAAATACTATTTGAGTAATGCTCTTAATCTGAGGGCTTATAGAACGTGGTTTGATAGGTTTTTTATATGACGCATTTTCGCAATGTCCTATACCGAGCCCCTAGAGGCTGTCATCTCGAGCCCCGTCGAGAGATCTCCATGTTATACTCTGTTGCTATAACGACTTATAGCATGGAGATTCCTCGATCCCGCAGGCGCGGGACTCGGAATGACAACAACATGCTTTTATGAAATATATCGATAGTCACTGTCACATTCATCTTCCAGAATTTGATCAAGATCGTGATCAAGTTATCCAGCGTGCCCATGAAGCTGGCATCGAAACCATGATCGTAGTGGGCAATGATCATGAGAGTAATCTCAAGCTCGTTCCTTTTGTACAGAAACAAGATTCTTGTTTTATGACTTTGGGTATTCATCCCCATCATGTAGAGGAATGGAATGAGAATGTTATAGCCTGGTTAAAAGACAATCTCCACGCTGAAAAAGTCATTGCGGTAGGCGAGACTGGTTTAGATTATTTCCGTAATCCGCATAGCCCACTCACACAAGAAAAAGTTTTACGAGAGCAGATAGAATTAGCAATCACTTATCATAAACCGGTA
>CAZGLA010000086.1:0-2777 GCA_964526575.1 uncultured Candidatus Peribacteria bacterium
TCCACCTACCTCCTCTTTCCCTGATGTCAGTACATCGAGTTGGTGTCATCCCTATGCATATACAGCTCGCAGTAATGGGATTCTCCAAGGTTATTCTGATGGTACCTTCAAACCCAACAATAAAGTCACCGAGATCGAAGCACTGAAAATTATTCTGAACAGTCTAGGCGCTCAATTACCCAGCGTTACTCAACAAAGATATATTGATGTCAGAACCACCGATTGGTGGGCACCATATATTGAATATGTCCGGACTTATAATCTTTCTACGATGCCCAGTAGTGATTATTATGGTATTCAAAATCAGTTCTTACGCGCCAAAATGGCCCGTGTCCTTTATCGAGGACTTATAGTGAAACAAACTGGTATACCCTTTGAAATAAGCCTTGAAGATAGCTTGAACGCCTTAGATAATGACTTAGCTGATCTTGATAATATCGATTGGGATAGCTGGGGAATATAGATTTTATCCTTGTTTAACTACAAAATTGACCATCTTGCCGGGAACAAAGATCTCTTTGACGACCTTGCCTTCACTGAGCCATTTCTTAATAACTGGATGGCCTTTTGCTAATGCTATGATTTCTTCTTCCGGAAGGTCAGCCTTTATCGAGATAACTTCACGAACCTTTCCATTTACCTGTACGGGAATTTGAATGACATCCTCTACCAAATACTTTTCTTCATATTTGGGCCAAGATTGTTGAACTAAATAAGGTTTATTGCCAAGCTTTTCCCAGATTTCTTCTGTGATATGAGGAGCGAAAGGACAGAGCAGCTGTAAGAGAATTTCAAAATAGGGTCGATGAAGTTTTTCATTTTCGCTCAACGCATTTACAAAAATCATCATCTGACTGATGGCAGTATTAAAAGAGAGCGAAGCAATATCCTCACTTACTTTTTTAATTGTCTTATGCAGCAGTGCCGTTAGGTTACTTTGTTCCTCGCCGTCTAAAGGCTTTTCGTGTAAGCGCCAGACTTTCTGCAAAAACCGATGTACTCCTTCCACTGATTTTGTACTCCAGGGCTTCATGTCAGTAAATGGACCCATAAACATCTCATAAAGACGGAAAGTATCCGCACCATACTTTTCGATAAGCTCATCGGGATTAACAACATTCCCGCGAGATTTACTCATCTTTTGATGATTCTCTCCCAAGATCAATCCTTGATGCTTGAGCACTTGGAATGGCTCTTCAACAGGCACAACGCCAATATCATAGAGAAACATATTCCAAAAGCGGGCATACAAAAGATGCAGTACAGCATGCTCAGAACCGCCGATATACATGTCGACGGGCATCCATTTCTTTAACAACTTTTGATCAGCCAAAGCTTTATCATTATAGGGATCGATGAAACGTAAAAAATACCAACATGAACCAGCCCATTGCGGCATAGTATTGGTTTCTCGTTTGGCAGGACCATCACAGTTGGGACATTTGGTATTCACCCATTCGGCAATACTTGCCAATGGAGATTCCCCAGTACCGGTCGGCTCATATTTTTCTACTTCCGGTAAAAGTAATGGCAACTCTTCCTCTGGGATGGTAACTGGTCCACATTTCTGGCAATGAACAATAGGAATTGGCTCACCCCAATAACGTTGGCGAGAAAATACCCAATCATGCAAACGATAATTAATCTTTTTCTGTACAAAATTATCTTTTTCACCGATCTCGATAGCTTTGTTTCTCCCCTTTTCACTGTTTAGCCCATTGAGTGGTCCGGAGTCTAAACACACACCATCTTCCACAAAAGGAATTACTTCAGTTTTCTTAGTGCCATCTTTAGTTATGACTACCTTAATAGGCAGTGTATATTTTTCAGCAAAGGTGAAATCACGCTCATCATGCGCCGGCACCGCCATTACCGCCCCGGTGCCATAATGACCAAGAACATAATCAGCCACCCAAATCGGTACATATTTATTGGTAAAAGGATTTTTTGCAAAGCTGCCCGTGAATACACCAGTCTTATCCAGATTCAATTCTGTTCTTTCCATGTCACTCTTCTTTTTTGTATCGGTAAGATATTTCTCTACTGCTTTCTTTTGTTCTTTACTGACAATCTTTTCTACTAGCGGATGCTCGGGAGCGATCACCACATAAGTACACCCAAAAATCGTATCAATTCTAGTGGTAAACACAGTAATCTTTTGTTCAGAATCATCCACATCGAAAATAATTTCTGCACCAACACTTCGACCAATCCAGTGCTCTTGAGCAGTTCTCGTTTTTGCTGGCCAATCAACACGCTTGAGTCCGTCTAACAAACGATCGGCGTATTTGGTAATGCGCAGTACCCACTGACGCAAATTTTTTCTTTCTACTGGTGTGCCACAACGTTCACAACAACCATCCACCACTTCTTCATTGGCTAAACCAGTTTTGTCCTTGGGACACCAATTTATGGGCAGTTCTGCCTCATACGCCAGGCCCTTTTTAAAAAGCTGCAAAAAAATCCACTGTGTCCATTTATAATATTTCGGATCAATCGTGCTCACTTCTCTGTCCCAATCATACGAAAATCCAAAACTATCTAATTGTCGACGAAATGTAGCGATATTAGCCACTGTCGTCTCTAGAGGATGCGTGCCGGTTTTGATAGCATAATTTTCTGCTGGCAAACCAAAAGCATCCCAACCCATAGGATGAAGCACATTATATCCTTGCATTCTTTTGTGCCGCGCAATGATATCTGAACCAATGTAACCCAAAGGATGTCCCACATGTAAACCAGCCCCTGACGGATATGGGAACATATCCAAAACATAA
>CAZGLA010000087.1:0-3090 GCA_964526575.1 uncultured Candidatus Peribacteria bacterium
ATGATTAAAGTTTTACTTTATGTTTAAAGAGGTTACAATACGTATTATGTACAGTAAAGTCAATATTAGGATCATTCTTCGAGCACCGAAAAACAAGCCCCACTAACAAAACTATCCCTAAGGATGAGGATAAGAGCGTAGGTTGGTAGGGCCACGGGGAATCGAACCCCGGTTGTCAGGATGAAAACCTGATGTCCTAACCACTAGACGATGGCCCCATACTAGTGCTGGCCAACTATAATGAAGGGCATTTCACTTGTAAAGGATATTGTCTTTATCTTAAGTACAGAACAATTTTCGACTAATGCACCGTCGGTGGTCGCTTAGGAACAACGGGGCTCCAGGGTAATCTAGACGGAATTTTAAGCTTAGGACGACGAGGACAATCAATGATTACATCTTCCAATGAAGGCAGATTTGGTGATCCCACAGGTGCGGGAGGCATAGACGGAGTAGGCATTTCATTGAACAAGATCTTCATTATCACAGATCGAGAGAAATCAATATCTACCAATGATAAACCTTCAGAAACATGCATAGAGGGAAATTAATCGGGGAGAGTATAAAATATCAGCCTATGACTGTAAACCGATTCCTTTCTTCAGCACATACGCATTGGCAAAAAGCAGAGCTACCGTAAGAATCAATAACACAGTAATACTAGTTTCTATAGAAACGTCAGAAATATTATAAAAACCATAGCGAAAGCCATCTACCAAATAAAATATTGGGTTAAATTGAGAGATTGTTTGAAAAAGTGGTGGCAAGTTGTTAATAGAGTAAAACACTCCTCCCAGGTAAGTCAGTGGTGTAAGAATAAAAGTCGGGAAAATAGAAATATCATCAAATTTCTGAGCAAAAATAGCATTGAGTAAGCCACCTAAAGAGAATAACAATGAAGTAAGTATTATAAAAAAGATAACAATACCAAGATGAGCAATCATTGGCGCCGTAAACAAAATAGAAATAATAAAAATTATTACCCCCACTAATATTCCCCTGAGCATGCCTCCCCCTACATAGCCTGCAATAATCACCCAATACGGCACTGGGGCAACCAATAACTCTTCTATATTCCTCTGAAACTTAGCCCCAAAGAATGAACTTACGACATTGGAGAAAGCACTGGCAGTCACCGCCATCATAATCAGTCCTGGTATAATAAACGCCATATAAGGAATCCCGTTGATAGCTCGGACTTGAGAGCCGATGAGAGCACCAAAAATCAAAAAATATAGCACTTGATTGATAGTGGGTGGTAACAATGTCTGCGGCCAGATTCGGAGGAAACGGTAGACTTCTTTACGGAGAATAGACAGAAATGCAATCAAATTAGGACTTTTCATGAGTTTATGAATTACGAAGTATTTCCATAAAAAGCTTTTCCATTCTGTTTCCTTTGGGACGAATATCATGAATAATAATCTCAGCTTCGCTTATGGCGTGCACAAAATCATTTATCCCCTGAATTGCCTCCAAATCTACTTCAAAAGAAGTTTCATCAAGAAATTTTAATGGATATTTACCTATCTTAGGGGCTGAAGGTAATTTACTTACCGAAACTACATACGTGTGCTTTTCAAGAGAACGAATCATGCCTTTGACCGTAGCTTCTTTAACCAAAACTCCCTGTTTTATAATAGCAACATTTTTACACAGCTGTTCTACTTCTTCTAGATAATGCGTAGTGAGTAAAATAGTTGTCCCGTTGCTATTGAGCGATCGCAAATATTCCCACATACTGATACGAAGCTCCGCATCTACTCCGGAAGTCGGTTCATCAAGAATTAAAAGTTTGGGTCTATGAACAAGAGCACGAGCGATCATCAATCGCCTTTTCATTCCGCCAGACAAAGTACGCGAAACGGCATCCTTTTTATCCCACAATTCTAAATCTTTAAGAATTTTCTCAGTCCGAATAAGAGCTTCATGACGTTCAATACCAAAATATCCAGCTTGGGCTACAACAATGTCACTAACTTTTTCAAAAATATTAAAATTAAACTCCTGGGGAACCAAACCAATATGTTTCTTGGCTTGGTTATGGTCAATATCAATATCAATGTCAAAAACTTTCACCTTACCGCTAGTTTTCCTTACCAGCCCTGCCACAATACCCAACATCGTGGTTTTACCCGCACCATTAGCTCCCAAGAGAGCATAAAAATCTCCTTGTTCAATAGACAAGGAAACATCTTTGAGAGCTTGAACTCCGCTTCTATAAGTCTTGAAAAGATGGCTTATATCTAATGCGTTCATTTTGCAGCAAGAGCACTTTTATATGCCGTTCTATCAGTCATTCTTTTTAACCATACTTCGATATGAGGATATTCAGCTAAACCATATTCAATAGCGGTCGCATATGAGAAGGCAGCAGCTATATTGATATCTGCCATGGTAAAAGTATCACCAAGGATATATTCACGTGTGGATAACATATTGTTCAGAACATTGAGATATCTCGGCAACTTTGCTAGTGCTGTATCAATAACTTTTGGATCCTTAGCACCATAGTTTTTTTCTACGAAAGCATCGCCAAGATGCCTCTGGATAGTAAACAATGTCCAAAGACTCCATTGCCACATAAGGGAATTTTCTTGAGGATCTTTGCCCAAAAGCTCTGGCTTATGTATACCGGCAATATAGTCATTAATAGCCAAAGATTCAGTCAAAACAAAGTCTCCATCGACCAAAACGGGCACTTGCCCCATAGGATTCATTTGTAAGAATTCTGGAGAACGATGTTCACCTTTTTGAAAATCTACATATTTTGTTTCGTATTGCAGTTCAAGTTCATGCAACAACCAATGGCATCTCAATCCTGACCCTCTAGGTTCCCCGTATAATCTCATCATTTGCATATGTTAAGTCATCAAACTTTACTCTCATTTTTCCTTTCTGCAAGGTAAAGGAATCTCTGGATTTTTGACAATGGAAAGCAAACGTAGGATATTGACCCCTTAAAATACTTTATGTCACTTCAACCGCTCGTCAAAAGAGAATTATCAGCCAATGGAGAAATACAATATACACCGGTAACTGACGCAGTAACGATCAAGGGCGATCCCGATAGAGACAGAGAAAGAATTA
>CAZGLA010000088.1:0-2235 GCA_964526575.1 uncultured Candidatus Peribacteria bacterium
CTTACTGATGCAAAAACCATACCGGCCCCAAGGGTGACAAAGAATGTGATGATAAAAAAATCTCGCAATATTTTCATCTTGGTACTGATTTCCAGAGCATACGGCAGATTGGCTAAGCTTAAACCAGCGATAAAAGCTCCCATTTCTCGTGAGAAGCCAAAGTATTCAGATATAAGGGCAATCACAAAACACCAGCTTAAACTAAACAGGATGAGTAATTCAGCAGAGTTAGCAATTCTGTTGTATATCCACACCAGGGGTCGTTTTAATAAAAAGAGTGTGATGATGGCGATTATGGTGCCTTTGAAAAGTAGTAGTCCGAAATTCATCACTATTGAACTATCAGTGCTACGGAAGCTATTAAGGAAGACCAAACTTAAAATTGCCACAAAATCTTGGACTATGAGTATGCCGACAACTATTTTGCCGTACAGGGAGTTGAGACTTTTCTGATCGGATAATAATTTTACGGCGATAACTGTACTGCTCAGGGTGAGACATAAGGCAATGTAGAGGCTAGCTACAGTGCCAAATTGAAAAAGTTGTGCAATAAGAAAACCAGCTACACCAGTGAAAATGATCTGGCCAAACCCAATGATAACAGCGATGAAACCCAGACCCCGTATCTTTTCAAGATTCATTTCCACACCCACCAAGAACAGCATGAGCATGATGCCAATACTCCCTACTACACTGATAAATTCAGTATCTGTAATGAGTCCGAATCCATAAGGACCGATCAAAATACCAGCCAATATATAAGCCAGAATAAGCGGCTGTTTGAAGAAATAACTCAATGTGCCAATGGTCGCTGCGGCCACCAGGATGATACCGATATCGGCAAAAAGTGACATGAGAGTATATGTTTGTTTCCTATAATATTAGCATAATTAAAACGGGTTGTGCACTCCGTAATTGGTATATGTCCGATTAAGCGATTAAAAGATATCGGTCTCAAGACGAAGATGGCATGGTGAGTCCCAAATAGTCAAAACAAGCCATTTACGTTACAGTATCCATAGATAAAATCTGACTATGGAACTTATTTTGATTGTCATATTGTTGGTTGCTGTTCTCTATTTGATTTACCAGAATAGTCGCTTCGGTAAGTCGGTTCAGGATGATATGAAAACCACCGTGAATTGGACCAGTGATCAGATACGTACAAGTAATAGTCTGATTGGTGAAGTAACGGAAAAACTCACAACGATTGAACAATCACAACAACAAGTGCTTTTGCTGACCAATCAAATTCGCGATTTGGAAATGATATTTAAGAATCCGAAGAAGCGCGGCATTGTCGGGGAAATCATGTTGGAGCAGCAATTGCAGGAAATATTGCCGGAAGCCTCTTATGAGATGCAATATCGGTTTACTGATGGAATGATTGTTGATGCAGTGGTGAAAGTAGGGGATATGCTTATCCCCATTGATGCCAAATTTCCTCTGGAAAATTTTGCTAAAGAAGGTCGAGAAAAGGAATTTATTCGTGATGTGAAATTGCGCATTGTTGAGACCGGACAATATGTACGCGAAGCGGAACAAACCAGTGGCTTTGCTTTTATGTATGTGCCAGCTCAAGGTGTGATCGATGCTCTGATTGTCGAAGATCTTATGCAATACGCTTTTGAACATAGAGTGATTTTGGTTTCACCTTTAAGTTTCTTTGCCTATCTGCAAACAGTGATTCAAGGACTCAATGCTTTGAAAATCGAGGGGAAAACTAAAGAAATTTTGCAGAATCTTGCCAGGGTCCAGGATAATTTACTACTATGGCAAGAAGAATTTGAAAAAGTTGGTAAGTATATCAGTCAAGCGCAACAGTCTTATGAGGCTTCTGAAAGGCGATCGAATAAGTTGGTGCAGACAATCGAGAAAACCCTAAGATGAATTCAGAATTCAGAGTTCAGGATTCTGAATTAAATTCTGAATTTTGAATCCTGAATTTTCTTGACCTTTTACTTGGCAATCTGTAGATATAAAGGGCGTTTCAAATAAGCGAATTTCTTATGCGTTGGTATCAAGTGAAAAAATATTGGTTGTGGATCGTAATTATTATTGTACTGACGACTTTTTTGAGTGTCAGTGTTTTCAATGCCCGGGTGTTTTTTTCTGTAGCACAAAAGTTTCAGGATGGATTTTTGGTGACCAATGTCAATACCGATAGCGATATTTTTATCATTAAAATTGATGATAAAAGTTTGCAAGAACTGGGCGTATTTCCCTGGCCACGCG
>CAZGLA010000089.1:0-2385 GCA_964526575.1 uncultured Candidatus Peribacteria bacterium
GCTGTGACAATTTAGTGGCCTTGGAAGAATTATCCAAAGAATTGAATGAGAAATATGGACCCATGCCATTGGAAGCTAGGAATTTGCTCAAAGTGCTTGAACTGAAGATTTATGCTACAAAAGCTAATATCTTGGCAATCAAAGAAACGTATATTGAAAGGCAAAAACTTATTGAATTGATGATTGGTAGTCGAGTGACGCCACGAGAAATCATGAGATTATTAGCTAGCAATCCCCAGTGGCTTATTTCCGGGCAAACACTGAGGATCAGAAGAGAAGACTTGAACGATGATTGGTTTACGACACTGTGTGATAATATCAAAGTATTCGCTCAAGCCTTCGATGACAAAGTAATTTAAAATTAACAATTATCAATTTTTAACTTTAAACTTTAAACTCTAAACTCTCATTCATGCCTTTGCCGTTACTCATTCTCTGGATCGTTCTCTATGTCATTGCTGCTATTTTGTTGATCGTGACTTGTTATGTCTTCTTTATTGGAGCTCCTTTTGTACCAACGCCCCAAGCTGTAGTAGATAAAATGATTGCTGCTGCCGACCTCAAGCCAGGTATGAAAGTACTTGATCCTGGTTGTGGCGATGGTCGTATGTTGATATCTGCTTGTAAGAAATTCCCTGATATCCAAGGTGTTGGTTATGAATTGTTTTTTGTGGCTTATATTTTGGGTTGGCTACGTACGAGAAAATACAAGAAGAATATTAAGCTACTGTTTCGTAATAGCGATTATGCTGATCTTAGTGATGTAGATCGTATATTTTGTTATATGTTGCCAAAACCCCTGGCTCGCAATGCAGCTAAATATAAAAAAGAATTAAAAAAGGGTGCTAAGATTATTTCTTATGCTTTTCAAATCGAAGGTTGGAAACCGGAAAAAACCATTCCCGCTGATTCTACTAGGAACCATGGACCGATATATGTGTACGAAATATAAGGGATAGAGGTAGGTGTAGTGGTAGTTCAAGTGGTAGGGGATAGCAAGAAGTAATAGAGAATAGTTCTAGATCTATTCCTATATTCTAGTCCTACTAGCTATTTTCTAAACCTCGAACTACATCTACCTCTACCACTATTCCCTAAAAGTAACTACCTCTACCATTATTCCTTCAATCTACACGACTGACTTAATTATTTGTTCAAAATGTGCACTATCGTTGAATGCCATTTCAGAGAGCATTTTGCGATTGAGCGTGATGTTCTTTTCTCGAAGTTTGGACATAAATACAGAATAACTCATGCCATGCTGACGACAAGCAGCATTGATTCTTATTATCCATAGAGTGCGGAAAACACGACGTTTCTTGCGACGGTCGATGAAAGAATGTTGGCCAGCCTTGAAAAAAGCTTGACGAGCCATCTTCCACGTCTTACCACTAAGGCCACGATAGCCTTTGGTAGTTTTGAGTAATCTCTTATGTCTTTTACGAGCTGTAACTCCACGTTTTACGCGCATACACTGAAATTATAGATTATAAATTCTAAATTATATATTAACTATAAGGGAGAAGGAGACGAATAGCATGAAGATCTGCGTGTTTTACCACAGCGCCGCCATTGTCTTTATTCTTTTGGCGCTTGGATTTATTCATAAGCAAGTGATTCTTAGCAGCTTTCTCACGCATGAATTTCACTTTTTTCTTGCTTCCAGTACGTTTAAAGCGCTTTTTGGCTGTAGAAGATGTTTTTAACTTCATAATAAAAATAAGCGAGGGTATACTAATGATCTAACTTTCAGGTGTCAACAACGAGTAATCGTAAATCGTGAGTTGTGAATCGTGAATTTAATTCTCGATTGACGATTCTCGATTCACAATTATTCTGCCGCTCTCTTTGTATTCGTTGGTTTAATCATCATATTGAGGAATCTGCCCTGATGGACAATATCTTGTTCTACATCATAAAAACCTTCGATATATTTCAGGAATTCGGCGACCTTGGCTTTGGCTAGATCTTTTCTGCTGACTTCACGACCATGGAAAACTAAAGTAATTTTTACCTTGGCGCCTTTAGTGAGGAATTTTTTAGCCTGATTGGCTTTGATCTCTAAATCATGAGGCGAGGTAGCGACACCAAGACGTACTCCCTTGATTTCATTCTTGGGATTTTTGTTCTTTTGCTTTTGCTCCAATTTTTGTTGGCGGTAAATATATTTACCAAAGTCCATGATTTTGCATACCGGAGGAACGGCTTTGGGAGCGATCTCTACCAGATCCATGCCTTCATTTTGGGCCATGCGCAGTGCCTCGGCCAAGGTCACCACACCCAACTGGCTATCATCATTATTGATGAGACGCATCTCAGGAAACGTGATGGCGCTATTTATACGAACTTTCTTAGTAATAGGGGTAAGGTTAAAACTGAGAAAAT
>CAZGLA010000090.1:0-1666 GCA_964526575.1 uncultured Candidatus Peribacteria bacterium
CACTTCTTTTGACGTACCATCAACACCAAAACCAATTGACCATAAACCTGCATCAACCATAGCGGTGATAACTTCTTTGTCATCATGATAGGCTTCCATAAAGGCGGCCGTAGTAGAAAGCCCGCGCATCTTGAATGTGAATCCAGGATTGGCTTTCTTAATATTATTTACAATGTTAGCAAACTCTTTCAGTTTTTGCGGGGTCTGAAATGTATCCAGATTGGAGAGGTAAATAGTAAAATTACTAATGCCTAGTTTTTGGGCTCTCTCCACCATATATTTCAACTCATCTTCAATAATGTCTAGATTGCGATAACGTTCATTTACTTTCGTAACTTCACCAGTGACATGGTCCCGGAAAGTCCTATTCGCAGCACAAAATTCACAACCGTACTTACAGCCCTGAGAAAGATACAAACAAAATTCGTGTTCCAAATATTCTTTGAAGTCCTCATCAGGGATTTTCTCATAGAAGGGGACAAGAGAAGTTTCTTCGGGGGTTGGGAGTGCGCGAAGCTCTAATCCTAAAAGTTTTTTGAGTACCAGATCATTATTGCCATTGTAGGTTTCTGATTTAAACAATCTTTTGAATTGCACTTCTGTCAGACCGGCAATCACTTGCCCGCCCAGAATCATTTGTGCTTCTTTTCCCAGCACATCAGTAATCTTTTCTCGTAATTCAATGACTACGGGAATATAAGGAGCACCCACAACATTCACTCCTATGAGAGGATTATCAAAATGAGGCTCTCGTAGATTCCCATCTTGGAAATCAATTTCACCGCCAGCTTGCAAGATGCGAGACCCTACAGTGGCTAGTGATGAAGGCAAATATACATGACCTTTGCCAGATTGGGGAGCCAGACTATGACGGGGCTGATACAGAGAAACTTTGTGCATAAATATCATTATTAAAGTGATATTTTGCAACAATTAGTAAATATGACAAAGAAACGCGGTTTTGGAAACGCTTGATAGCCGCCCTTGCCTTTCTTAAGCTACTTTTAACAACTACAAATCTCTCAGTAGTTTGAGAAATTCTGCCCTTATTTTAGTGCTGCCCAGCTCTTTTGAAAGTTTGCTGTATAGCTTTTGATCAATCCAGGATCATTAATAATGACCAGACGCTTGCCCAACTGTTTATCCCAGTCCCAAATCGTCACTTGCTTATCGTAGATATACGTCATGGAATTCTGACAATATGGATCAATAAATAATTTACCATTGCGTAATTCAGTAGTATTTTTCTTCAGTAGATCTTTGGTACGTGGCCCTAACTCTGTAAAAATCGCATTGATAGTTTTACCCTTCTTGGCGCGATTGGACACAAAGTCCGTCATCGCCTTCTGGCCAGGAATATCATAAGCCTTCTCTCCTGAGCCATAACAATTGATATGCTCCCAATCTGCGCTTAAAAGTTTGTAGCAATGTTCAGTGATTTGATTCTGATCGGTGAAAATTTCCACTGGTTCTATTGTGTCCTGATAACCATTGAACTCCATAAAATTGCTAACCTTTTTCAACTCCAATTCAACCTTGCGCAATTTCAAGCCTTCATGAGCAACTTTTGCGGCGACTGAATGGAGAGAAACAGCTTCCAGATTCTTCCGCCAATTCTCGGGCGAAGAAGTGAGAAATTTAAGTTCATGTAAATGCTCAAAAGCCC
>CAZGLA010000091.1:0-9702 GCA_964526575.1 uncultured Candidatus Peribacteria bacterium
TTCTTTGCAAACAATAAAGATTGTGACAGCTAGCGATCCCAAAATAGCTCTGTTACAGGCATTAACTGTCCTAGATAATACGGTGGAATTTGATGTGCTGGCTTATTTGAGTTCCGCTCGCGATCGTGATGCTTCTCTAAAAGTATATGAAAGTAAATTGACCAGCAGCATAAGCTTGGTGAACGGATTACTGACCACCATGAATGCTCGTAGTGACAGTCTTTCTCAGGAAATAACCGTTTTGGAAAAGGAGAATGCGCAAAATCTTCCTGAGCTCAATCGATTATTAAGCGAAAATCCTACTAATCCTCAGGTAGTCAGTAGTTATGCTCATTATGTGAAGGTCTTACAAGATAAAGCAGCGTTGGGTGTGGAAAAGCAACTCGTAAATGAAGTGTTGGCACAAGTAAATACAGTTATGGACAAGGCGAGTAAACGCTTGCAAAATATCACACTCAATAGGTCAGCTTTATTGGCCAATATTCAAATCGTACATACTGATGATAAGGGACTTAGCCTTATCAATACCACCAATTAATCGATTTTGAGGATTTCATAAGCTGCCTGACCTTCTGGTACTGACAAAGTAACGTGCTCCCCTATTCCCCTACCGAGAATGCTTTTACCAACAGGAGACTCATTGGAAATCTTGCCTTTAAGCGGGTCTGCTTCTGTAGAACCAACAATAACATACTGTTCCTTTTGAGAATTTGCTTTATTTCTTAAAACCACTGTATGACCCACCTGAACTACTGTCACATGTTTCTTCGTACCGGTAATAATCTTGGCATATTTGATTTGTTGGTCCAGCAAAAGGATTCTGCCCTCGACAAATGCTTGTTCATTGCGCGCCTCTTCGTATTCAGCGTTTTCGGATAAGTCACCATAGCTGATCGCTTCTTTCAAGCGCTGAGCCACCTCTTTACGGCGGATATTTTTAAGATTCTCTAATTCGACCTTGAGAGCTTCCAGACCTTCTTTGGTTATCAATATTTCTTCCAGTTTTACAGGTAATTGTGCTTTGCTGATTTTTTTCATTTCTTTGACAGGCTTTTGAGCTTTCTTGGTCTCTTCTGGTCGAACTACGGTCTTTATCTTGGCTGTGGCGGTTTTCTTAGCGACTTTTTTACTGGCTTCCGGTTCCTTTTTGACCGATGTCTTAGCTTTTTTAGCCATACTATCTACTATTAAAAATAAGCATGCTATTGATACCGTAGGGAGTCTCCTATGTCAACAATAAAGGCATAAGGTGTAAGAATGAAGAATGGAGGTTTTTTGTTTATGTTTTTTAACCTAAATCCTCTTCATTCTCCATTCTAATTCCTGCTTCCTTAGATTTTTACTTGGTAAAAATCTGGGTAACGTACATTTCTTCAGGTTCTTCACCGACGACTATCCCAATACCGACATGAGTATAAGGAATATAGGTGCCTAAGATATTATAAGCATGGGCGTATAAGTAACTACTCTGTTCGTCTTTTTCAAACATTTTATTGATAATATCTAGTACGCGGTCTTCCGGTGTGGAATTGTCATAAAATGCATGAGCGATATTTTGCGTGGCATCGGAATAATTAAAATCATACTTTCTGCTCGCTAATGCAAACCATTCCTCAAATGTTTGACCACTAACATTACGATGTGAAGTCCAGGGACGGCGTTTCTCTTGTTCTTGAACATTGGCATGAGTGCTTTCATAGTCCTTTTTTTCGTCCTTGCTCAAAAAATGCCATTGATCATACAGATCCTGACTCTGTTTGTGAGCAATGCCGGAAAGTGTTGTGTCCAAAGTTAGGGCAGCTTGGCCCTCAGTTTTTCTTTTTTCATTGATAGCTGAGAACATGGTTTGTTCCAATTCACTGGGGTCGGGGAACTGAACCTCTTTGTCTGCTAAATAATTGAAAATAACTTTTGCTGCTTCAGCACGAGTAATAGGAGTGTCCGGCAAAAAGAGACCATTGCTAGATCCTTTGATATAACCAAGGGCACGAGCCGAATAAATATAAGGGGCTAAATTATGATTGGGTGCGACATCCAAAAATGCTTCGCCTATATTATAATTTTCCAGCAGATTCTGGGAAGTTAAGATAAAAATCTTCATGAACTCAGCGCGACTGATTGACCTGGTAGGTCGGAATGTCTGATCAGAATACCCTTTGATAATATTGTTATCAAAAGCAAAACTGATAAAAGGCAGCAGTGGATCGAGTGGATCAATGTCAGTGAATGGGAGAACTGCGGAATCCTCTAAGGTGGGATTGGAATCCTGTGTGGCCAGGACGAGAATCTTGGTGGTCTCAGCGCGGGTCAATAATTTATCTGGGCCAAAACTGCCATCACTATAACCATTGATTATTTTTTTCTTTACCAAAGCTTGTATAGCCGGGTAAGCCCAATGATCGGATGATACATCACTAAAAATTATCTCTGGTGTGGATGTGGCAGTAGGCGCCGCAAGATCTTGCGGCGGTACTGGCGTAGCAGTTTGCGCAAAAACAGGAGTAATTGCGGAAATGAACATGCCAGTTGTTATCAGAAATTTGCGCATATGAATGATAATTTTTGTATCTATAAGCTGGTACGATATCCTGACAGAATAGTTACGGGAACTGCCTTGCATTATAAGGTGATTTTGTAATGAGGACAAACCAGATGAGTTAGAATTTTAAATCGTGAGTTGTGAATCGTGAATTGGTTAAGCAGGAAATACCATTCACGATTCTCGATTGACGATTCACGATTATTTATTGCAAACTTGCATTCTTGTCTATTTTTAGTCATATATAAGAGAAACAATTATAATTTTTATTTGTGGCCAAGAAAAAGGTGTATTTTAGTCCTCCTCGCGGCATGCGCGACATGCTTCCTTATGACCATAGTTTTGCGTCCTTTATTAAACGTATTATCCGTTACCGTTGTCGTCAGTCCGGTATTCGTCGTATCACTACACCAATTTTTGAGAAGTCGATAATTTTACAAAATTTACCGCAAGCGCATTGGGGCCAGCGTGCACTGATCACGTATCCTAATGGGGAAAACAATGACTTATTGTTAAGAAACAATTTTTTACTCGGTATTATACGTTCATATATCACTCACAAGATGCATACGGAGCCACAGCCCGTTGAACTTTATGCTTTGGATTTGTGTTTTCATACGGAGACAAAAGTAGTTGAGGGTGTTAGCCAAAATTATTTACATCAATTTCTTGGTTTTGATATTGAACTTATTGGTGAGGAAGATCCGGCTCTCGATGCCCAGGTTTTGAAATTGTGGAAAACTATTTGTGAAGATGCGGGGATTGGCTCAGCTCTGCACATTCGTTTAGCGAAAATCGGTGATATGGAATCCCGCACCAAATTCATTGCTGATTTAGAACAATACTATAGTGGCAAAGAGCGCTCTCTCTGTGAACGTAGCCGAGCCGATCTGCCTACTAACCCGTTGGCATTACTGTCATGTGAAGAAGAAGATTGTAAGATCCTGGCGAAATTGGCACCCAAGATTGATCAATATCTGAGTAGCGATGTAAAAGAATTTTACCAACATTTAGAAGAATATTTGAAAGCTTTAGGCGTAGATTTTGAATGGCAAGAAAATCTTTTTCCTGAAGACGTCACCATTTTCCAACCACTGTATGGAGAAATTTATCTCAATAAAAATAAAATCGGTTTCATCGGCCATTACAGCAGATTACTAGCTGAAGAAGGTTTCAATGGCATATCGGGGCGTTCACTTTCCATCAATCTCGAAGATGTTATTCAATACATGCAGGATCAAAACGTTATGGTTCCTTTCAAAGATAATATTCACGTGTATATTGCCCAGCTTGGTCCGGATGCCAAGAAAAAAGGCTTATCTTTGCTGTATGCTCTACGTGAAAAAGGCATCAAGGCTATCGGCAGTATGGGTAAGGGCAGTATGCAAGAACAAGTCGATATGGCCTATAAATTTAAGATTCCCTACTGTTTACTTTTGGGACGTATGGAGGTTCAAGAAAACACCATTCTTATTCGTGATATGAAAACCGGCAAAAGAGAAACTGTGCCATTTGCAAAAGTCATCGATAAACTTTTACAAAAGATTCCTGCTGGTGAATTGGACAAAGTGAAACAAGAAGATATGGCTAAGGAATTTAGTGAATCATAGCACCCGTGTCATCCCGAGTGAGTCCCGAACGATTCTGTTTTTAGTTGCGTGCAACTGTCTTCAGAGGGGCGAATTCGAGGGATCTCTTTGAGATAAAAGCTTAAGTAATTTCTCACTATTTAAACTGCCAAAGATATAATATATTTTTTTGACTACTGAACGGGCTTACCACGAGATGCCTCGAATCCCGCTCCGCGTGACTTCGGCATGACACGCTAATTCTTTAGTAATGAATCGATCGGTGGCGGCAATTTGTCATGTTCCTGTTTGATAATGCGGAATGGATCGCAGATGAAATTTTCTTGGGCTTTATAGTACCCTGCAAAAAAACTTGCTGTGCTGAAAATGAGACTCACCATAATCCACACAATGTACTGGGAAAGAGCTGGTTTCATATATTTATATTTCAGTAATTAGGCTAATAGTTCCAAGTTTATCGGTATAGGCATAGACATGGTTCTAGTACGGAGTTGATAGGTATCAGTATAGATATAGTTCTGGCTTGTAGCGTTGGAATTTCAAATGCGAACATAGGACTGCTTGTTAATCAATTTTTAGTTTACTCTAGAGATAATGAAAAAAATCTATTTGACTTTTTACTACTAATTTCTATGCCCAATTACTAGAACTGCCCCGAAGGGGCCCCTTTGGGGGAACTATGCCTATATCTATGTCCATCAACTAGGAACTATTATCTTATTGGCGAAATAGTTATAGTGCCTAAGCTTACTTGCTTGGATTTTATTTGCCAAGGCTCTTGCATTTCATTATTTATGTATTTTTTCTTCTTCGGTACACATCCAAAATTGTCTTTATGGGAACTTACCGCTGTTCTCCCTGGTATTTCCGTTTCACCTCATTCATTAGGCGTTCTCATCGATGAAAAGGACCTGAAAGATGTTGATATACCAGCCTTACAAAAGAAATTGGGAGGAACACGAGAGATAGTGTTTTTCCACAAGCAAACCTTTTCTGATTGGAAGGAAGCTTTAGCTGAAAAACCTGATTGGATAGAGCGAGAAACTAACCGGGAAATTACGTTGATTGCTCCTGATGCTGATGTGAAAGAACGTGAGGACATGCTTAAAAAATTGAAAATTCAAGTTCAGAAGGAAAATAAGATTCCTATTCGCTATCGTGTAGATAAACATTACTTGGTAGAAGAAGGCGGTACTGTCTTCTGGTGGCTCAAGAAAGATGAACATGAATTCTGGCTGGGCAAAGCAATCACACAACAAACTGTAAAAGCCTATGAGGAGCGAGATTATGGTAAACCCTCGCGCTCCATGCAGCGCGGCATGCTCCCACCCAAGCTCGCCCAAATCATGATCAACGGCGCTGGTTTGAATGATACAGATATTCTCTGGGACCCTTTTTGTGGTACCGGTACTATTCTCATTGAAGCAGCTCTTACGAGGTACAAATCTTTGGGAAGTGATATTGATGCTCAAGCTATCGAAGAAACTAAAAAGAATGTGACTGCAATATTAGATAATGAATATCAAAAATATATTCTCAACCTTTGGCCACAGGACATTACCCAACCTTGGGATGATCGTAGCGCACAGGCAACTGTTATTGTCGGCGAAGGCTATCTCGGTCCCCTGCTTACAGCCAAACTGCAATCAATGCCTGATACCCGATCATTCTGGCAAAAAGTAGAACCACTGTATCAAAAGTTTTTTAGTCGTCTCAAAGATTCATCTATCAAAAAGTTAGTCATTGCCACTCCCCTTGTGATCACGAATGAAGGAATTTCGCGCTTAGCAAAAAGATCATGGGATATTCTGCTCAAGAATGGATGGCGAAAAACCTTCTCTGATGATTACACTCGCCCCGATCAGTTTGTTGGTAGAGAAATAGGCTCTCTAGTAAGAGAGGAATAGGCGGTTCCTAACGAACTTAGTAGCGGATATTTAACATTGACAATATATATATATATATAGAATTATAAATGGTCGAAATCAATATTTTTATTTATTGATTAACAAATATGAAAAACAAAATTGAAATAGGAGGTGATATTATATGCCAGTATGTCTACATCTTAAGGATGTTTTTGCAGTGCCAAATTTACCAAAGGAAGCAATAGTTCATTTGTGCGCACTTGCGAGAGCAAACGGTTGTGAACTACCCGCTCTTTGTGCTGAGTAATACAGAGTAATTTCAAGTATTAAAACAGATTGTTGGTTGCAAGATCAGCAGTCTGTTTTTTGTTGTTTAAAATTTAGTTCATAGTTCCCCATTTTTAAGTAATAGTGGCACTATTTTAAGGAATAGTGGTAGAGGTAGACGTAATTCAAGTGGTAGAAAGTAGGATAAGTAATAGGGAATAGATCTAGAACTATTTTCTATACCTTCTGCTATTCCATACCACTTGAACTATCACTACACCCACCTCTATTCCTTATGGGGAAATCTCTTGCATAAGCAAAAGTTAATGCTATAATTCGCGTGTCTTAGTTATTAAAGTACTTATATATGGCAACGAAAAAGGCTGGTGGTACGACGGAAAATGGACGTGATTCGAATTCGAAACGTCGTGGTGTGAAGCTGTTTGCTGGCCAAGTAACTCGTGCCGGCGGTATTATCGTCCGTCAAAAAGGCAGTAATTATTATCCCGGCCACAATGTCGGCGAAGGTAAAGACTTTACTCTTTTTGCTCTCAAAGATGGCGTCGTGAGTTTTCAAGAAAGAAAACGCCGTCGTTTTGATGGTAGCGTACGCGTGCAGACGTTTGTGAATGTGGTAACTGCCTAATTAGGGATTAGCGAAGAGGGTATAATGATTCTGTCATGCCGAAGTCATCCCGCACGGGCGGGAGGATTCGAGGCATCTCGTGGTAAGACCCGTTCATTAGCTTCATCTCAAAGAGATCCCTTCCCTCGATGCACTCGGGACAGGCTACCTCCACTTCGCCAGCTCGCTCAGGGTTCGCTTCGGGATGACAGGACAAAATTCAGGATGACATAATTACTCCTTTTGTTCTTTATAGTCAGCCAGTAACACTTTGTTGGCGCTGTTTTTGAAGAGTGTTTGCACCAATAAATAGACAATGATACTAATGGCTCCTACTAGGCTGACTTTTCCTAATACTTTTAAGAAAGTATCAAGAGGGTCGAAGAGTAAGCCGGAGCTGACTTTTGTCGCCTGGGCAATGATGCCCATGATTACTGTAGCGAAAAGAGTTTTGACGTAAAAAGTTGTGTCATGAGGTTCAAAAATGGTCAGTCCGTATTTCTTGTTCATATGATAGAGCAGTAAACCGAGCTGTACGAAGCTGGCCACTGTAAATGAAAGTCCTAGATATTCCACCTCGCCTTTTATTACGAAAATAAAGAAAAGACTGAGGGCAATATTGGTAAATATGCTGATAAACGAAATATACAGGGGTGAGACAGTGTTTTTGAATGCATAAAAAATTCTCGTTAATAAGGGCAGTAAACTCTGGGCAATAAAACTGATAGCAAAGAGTCCCAGTATATCCCCTGTAGAGATCGTATCAGTCCAATTGAATTTACCACTGCCGAACAGTAAGCGCACGATTTCTGTTCGAAGTAAAATAGTAAGTATAGTCAGTGGTAAAAGAACATAAATAATTTTCCGCGTCTTTTTGCACAATAATTCATGGAGTTTTTTCTGATTCTTTTCGCTGACAAGATCGGCAAATACCGGAAAACTAGCGACAGCAATTGAGACCCCAATAACGCCCATAGGCAGACTCTGCATATTTTGGGCGAGATTTAATATCGTAATACTGCCAGCCATGAGCAGTGAAGCCAAAGCGGTATCGACAACGATATTTATACGGGAGACTGCCAAGGATAATATGCGTGGTAAGGCGCTTCGTACCATAACTATGAAATCCTTATCTTCTAAGTCCAGGAAAAAGCGTGGTCGGAAGCCTCCTTTGAAAGCAGAATAAAATTGCACACAAGCATGCAGCAAGGCACCGATCACTACGCCGATACTGACGCCATGAATGCCATAATAAGGGGTGAGAAACATTATGCCACCGATGATAGAGAGATTATAAATAATTGGAGCAATAGCAAAGGCTACAAAACGCTTCAGACTGTGGGAAACAGCACCAGTAATAGCACTAAAGCTGAAGAAAAGTGGTGAAAGCAACATGATATGCGTCAGGGTGAGTGCTAATTTCTGGCCATCAGCTGGTAAACCAATAGTGAAGAGTCCTAGTATTTGTTTACTAAAGATAAAGCTACCGATGACTAAAATAATCATGAGTAACAAAACACTAGTCATCGTATTATTGGCCAATTTCCAAGCTTCTTTCTCGTCTTTCTTGTATTTATCAATAAAAAATGGCACAAAACAAGCTGATATAGTTCCTAAAATCAAAATCTGATAGAGCAGGTCTGGTAATTGGAATGCAGCATAATAAGCGTCTAATTCGCTAATGCCACCATCAGTACGGGTAGCACCGAAGGAATGAGTAAGTAAACGGTCACGAATCAGTCCCAGTCCCCTGCTAACTAATGATGAAGCAGCGAGAAGTAAACTGGCCGAAGTAATGATACGTTTAAGTAGATTCAGAAGGGACATAGGGTGAGCTATCAGGTTCATTCTTGAGTATTTTATGTTCTTGTTTTTTTTCTAATTCCATAAATGTCAGGGTCCAAACTGCCGTCGTAAATACTAACAGTGTACCAACAATCACTACCGCCCAGTAAAATAGTAAAATGGCAAAAGTAATACCCAGTGCTAAAGCAATGGTGGGTGGTAAGAAGATTTGGGTAAAGGTGACCACGTAAACAGCCAATGCCGGAATAGCAAAAATCAGCAGTACATTGAGAATGGTTTTGATAGCCACCAAGAGAATAAGTATGCTGATCAGTAGTGTCTCGCGAAAATGGAAAATTACCAATGTGACACTTTTTCGAATCGATTCAAAAATGCTCGATTTGTAGATGACCAAATGATAGTCGGCATAAGTAAGAAGTAGAGTCGTGATAGTGATGAGAATGGCAAAAAAGATGAGTAAAGGACTGATATCCTGAACGAATGTATTTTCTGGAAAAAAGTAATTGATATAAAACCGGAAAAATAATATATAAAGAACATAGGCACCAATATGTAAGAGATTGGTGAGCACACGAAATTCAGTCAGCGGCAAGAAACTTTGGAGTCCCAGAGCGATGGTCTTACTGAGATTTAGTTCTACTTTCTGATCATAAATCTTGGCTATAGCACTGATCAGTCCGCCTTCACTCAAGACACTGAGGAGAAAAGCGACCAAATAAATAATTACTAAAATGACAACAATAGTGATAGCCCAGCCCAGGGGATTATTGGTATTTTCTTGCAACCAAAGCCAAACCTCGCCACCGGTAAGTATCGGTTCCTGCAAAACGTAACGAATACGCCAAATTCCCAGAAGTGTGGCGAATAAGGATGCAATGGTGCCCAGAACACGCAGATAACGATGTTCTGTGGTCATGGCCCATGCTTGTTTTACGATCTCCGGATAATTCATAATATTACTTGTGAGTAGTAACAAGACTAAGCGAAGAATAAGCCCATAATCCTTTC
>CAZGLA010000092.1:0-4268 GCA_964526575.1 uncultured Candidatus Peribacteria bacterium
AACGCTATAAAGGTCTTGGTGAGATGAATCCCGAGCAACTCTGGGAAACCACTATGGATCCCCAGAATCGTACGCTGCTTAGAGTGCATATCGAAGATGGTGAACGTGCCAATAATGTCTTCGAAACCCTCATGGGCGAAGAAGTATTACCACGCAAGAAGTTTATCCAGATGAATGCGAATTCGCGAAAGGAATTGGAATTTAATTAAGGAAATAGGGAGAGGATGAGTGAAGAGGGTTTCTGTTTTGTTTTTAGGTCGTAAAATACATAACTATAGTTTATATGACTGATCCATCAAGACCAGATTCACCTGAAGATCAAAAAGAAACAGCAGAACCAACTTCTGTGGAGGAAATTGTAAGATCACTAAGAGCTCAGGCTCGTCTTGCAGATGCCCATCACAATGTTTGTTATGGTGGTCAGCCAGCATTCCGTATGAATTTTGCTGGACAGCTTGAACAGGTTGATGATTTTGACGACGATTAGTCCAAGCATGTCATCCCGAAGCGACCCTGAGCGAGCTTGCGAGTCGAACGGTGAGTTCGAGGGATCTCGTGGTAAGACTGTCCGGTAGTATTGGTGTGTTATCTAGGATGGACAAGCTAACTGGCAGTTTCAAGCAAACATGTTAGACTAAAACCCTAATTTATCGTGTAAATAACTCGTGACTTGATCAAGAGCAATACGATCTTGTTGCATACTGTCACGATCACGTATGGTTACTTTCTTATCATTCTCTGTTTCAAAATCGATGGTTATGCAAAATGGCGTACCGATTTCATCTTGGCGACGATAACGTTTACCAATTGATTGAGTCTCATCATATTCAGAGCGATAGTGTTTACGAAGATCCACAGCTAACGGTTCAGCATATTTGAGAATCGGCTCTTTCTTAGATAAAGGCAAAACTGCTACTTTAATCGGACTTAAACGTGGATTCAGCTTGAGAACTACGCGAGTCTCATCATTCACGATTTCTTCATTGTAGGCATCACTCAGACACATGAGGAAATTACGGTCGACACCGGCAGAAGTCTCTACCACATGAGGTAAATACTTCTCCTGAGTAATCGGATCAATATATGACAAATCTTTACCAGAATGCGTGCTGTGCTGCGTTAGGTCATAATTGCCACGAGCGTGAATGCCTTCAAGCTCTTTAAAGCCAAAAGGGAAATGATATTCGATGTCATAAGCCTCCTTCGCATAGAACACGAGATTTTCATGTTTATGCCAACGTAAATTCTCTTTCTTGATGCCGAGATCAAGATAGTATTGAAAACGATATTCACGCCATTTATGATATTCATCCATTTCTACTTTCGGATGAACGAAATACTGCATTTCCATTTGTTCAAATTCACGCTTACGGAAAATAAATTGGCGAGCGGTGATCTCATTACGGAATGCTTTACCTATCTGAGCAATACCAAATGGCACTTTCACTCGGGCACTATCCAGAACATTCTTAAAATTAATATATATTCCCTGACAGGTTTCACCCCGAAGATACGTCGGTTCTTTGGTCCAATCGCCGGTAAAATTACCTAGATTTGTTTGTACCAAAAGATTAAATCTCTTCATTGGCGTGAATTTATTCTTGCCACATTTGGGACACTTAATCTTGTCCAAGTTTTCTTCAAAAAGCTTATTAATCATATCTTCAGTCATTTTTTCATCAGCTTGAATGCCTACTTCCTCGAGAAGATGATCAACTCGAGAACGCACATGACAGTTCTTGCATTCTGTTAATGGGTCAGCGAAACCTTTTACATGGCCACTGGCTTCCCAGACCTTGGGATGAGTGAAAATACTGGAATCAAGACCGACAATATCATCTCGAAACTGCACCATATGTCGCCACCACTCAGCTTTGATATTATTCGCTAATTCCACACCATAAGGACCATAATCATACACAGCAGCAAAGCCGCCATAGATTTCAGATGACTGGAAAACAAAACCTCGTCGTTTACACAGTGAAACCAGCGTATCCATCGTTAACTTTTCCATAGAATTTTGTAATAAAAAAGCTCCTCTAGACTACAAGAAACATGAGCAACATGCAAAATTAATTAGATAGTAGTTCCTAGTTAATAGTCATAGATATAGGCATAGTTCTAGTTCCTGGTGAATTGGTATAGAAATTAAAACATGTTTGTCAAAGAGATTTTTTTCATAATTCATTGGGTATACTCATGTAATCTATAACTATTCATCATTATGTTTGCTTTCGAAAAGTTTATTGCTTATCAAAAATCAAAAGATCTGTACAAACAGATTTATGATAAGTTTTTACATAGAAAATCAATAGAATTCCGTTTGAGAGATCAATTAAATAAAGCATCAACTAGCATTTTATTGAATCTTTCCGAAGGTTCAGGAAAAATATCTGCCGCAGAGAAGAGACGCTTCTATGAAACAGCAAGAGGCTCACTGAATGAAGTGGTTTCTGTATTCGACATTCTTAAAATCCAAAGAATCATGAGTGATGCTGACTTTCAAAATCTCTATTCACTAGGTACTGAAATTGGCAAGATTCTTTCTGCGCTGATTAACGCAAAATCTGAGCAGATCAAAAATTCCAGCACTAAAAACTAGGATTCTATCTATGCCAATACCCATCAACTCCGCACCAGAACTATGTCTATGCCTATACCGACAAACTAGGAACTATTTACTTGCTTCTTTTTTTCTGTTTCTAAAGTCCAGCAACGCATTCTGGAGAATTCCTAAAAATTGTTCAGCGGTTGTATGGCTAAGATTTACGCGTGATTGCACTTTGATTGTTGTTGGGCTAACACCAGGAAGAATATAACCGAAATCTATAAGTACATCGTTTTCTTTGACGCTTACCGATGCAGCATTGGCATAAACACCAGATTGCATCTCATCTTTGATTTGTACATTGATCGTATTTTGATTCTGATCTTGTGGTTGATTAGCCATAAATAAGTGTTATTGATGATTACTTACCTTTTTTCTCTTCTTTGCCTGGGGCAGCAGCTTTACCTTCAGCACCTGGAGCGACAGCACCTTCAGCAGGAACAGCACCCTCAGCACCAGGAACAGCACCTTCAGCACCAGGTACAGCTCCTTCAGCACCAGGAATGGCTGCAATAACAGGAGCCACAACTTCAATTTTAATTTCTTTAGGAATAATTGCTTGAGCAACCATATCTTCGAGGCCATCCAAAATCTCTACATTAGCGGGAATAGGAAGGTCTTTCACATGGATACTGTCATTGACCTGGGCCATTACTGAGACATCCACCTGAATTTCATGCGGTAAATCAGCAGGAAGACAACGGATTTCCACATGATCTTTGATGTGAACCACGATTGCACCTTCAGCACGTACTGTGGGAGATTCGCCAACAAAGGTTAAAGGCACTTGAGTGGTTAGTTTCTCATCCATACGAATCTTAAAGAAATCGACATGACGTGGCACGTCGGTGACCGGATGATAGTCTACATGATAAATAATCGTCTTTACTGGTTTACCTGCAATATCCAAATCCACGATAGTATTGGAACCTGCTTTTTGATAAACCTTGATAAAATCCTTGGTACTTAATTCAATATGATCAGTAGTAGCGCCGCGTCCATAAGCAACAGCAGGAATTGAACCTTTTAGACGAAGATGTTTTACTTCTTTGCCGAACGTGGTACGAACTTGAGATACAAGAGAAAAGCTTTGAGCCATAACAAAATAAACTGAAAAATAAGCGTCGGTATAGTACTGTATCTTCTTTAATTGCGCAAGAATTTTAATAAACACCTACAAATAAAGTGTAGTCCATACTAAACGATGATCTGATTCTGTGTTTTCTGATTCAATATGTAGAACATCGGTTTTTAATTCATCGACCACCAAAATGTGATCAATATAAGAACCTATAATAGCATTCGTATACCAAGTAGGCTCTGGAAATCCTTGTTGCAACACCTCCCTTAAATGAACATTAGTTTGGGTAAAATCCTGCCAAGTCTGAGACCAAACTGCGGCATTAAAATCTCCCATTACCAGATCTGCGTCTAAAATCATAGTACCCAGCGAATGTAAGTCATCATTTCTTTCTAACAGACCTTCTACTGATACTGGAGCCATGAGATGTGCAACTACAAGTTTTATTATCTTACCATCTGTGTTTATCTTTGCTTGAAGAAGCGGCATACCAGATTTCCATTCACTAGTTGGGTTAAGGATCGGATATTTACTCAATAAAGCTAAGTTTCTTCCTCCCCATTTACACCCGCAATCAGT
>CAZGLA010000093.1:0-2030 GCA_964526575.1 uncultured Candidatus Peribacteria bacterium
AGTGCTGACCAGAAAATTCGCGTGGTTTTTGATGCGCAAACAGGACTCATCAATGTCTACCAACAATTTGATGTAGTAAAAACAGTCGCCAATCGAGAATTTGAAAAAACTTTGGCCGATGCCAAAAAGATGAGAAAAACCGCTAAAGTCGGAGAAGTTGTCGAGATAGAGGTCACTCCCAAAGAATATGGCCGTATTGCGGCGCAGACTGCCAAACAAGTGATTATTCAACGTGTTCGTGAAGCCGAAAGAGAAGCTGTGTACAATCTCTACAAAGATAGAGAAGGAGAATTACTTTCTGCCCAAGTGCAAAGAGTAGAACGTCATGGTGATGTTTTTATCGATCTGGAAAAAGCTACAGTGATCTTGGAACGCAATCATCAAATACCGGGTGAACGTTTGTACAATGGTCAAAGAGTGAAGGTTTTATTGGAGAAAGTAGCTCGCAATGAAAAAGGTCCACAAATCATTATTTCTCGCACCCATAGCAATTTGATCAAAGCGCTTTTAGAATTGGAGGTTCCTGAAGTACGTGAAGGTATTGTCGAAGTTAAACAAATTGCTCGTGAACCTGGGGTACGTACCAAGGTAGCAGTAGCAGCGCGAGAAGAAGGAGTAGATCCTGTAGGTGCTTGTGTTGGTCAAAAGGGTGTCCGTATCCAAGCTGTAACCGATGAATTGGGCCATGAACGTATCGATGTCATTGAATGGTCTGCTGATCCGGTAAAATTCCTTATCAATGCTCTTTCACCAGCAAAAATTGTCAGCATTGAACTCATTCAAGATCAAAAACTGGCCAAAGTATATGTAACTGAAGATCAGCGTTCCCTAGCTATTGGCAAAAACGGTCAAAATGTTCGCCTAGCATCAATACTGACGGGTTGGGAAATTGATATAGAAGATTTTGTTGCGCCGGTAGGAATCCAAGTAGCAGCTCCCGTGGAAGGCCAGGCTCAGAGTGAACCAGTGAAAGTGGAAGAAATGGCAATGCCATCGCCTCGTGACAAAGCAGTCACTGAGGCAAGGACACCCAAGGCTGAAGAGCCTATGCCCCAAGTCACTATCCGTGAGACTGCTGACAGTGCACCCACTGAAGTAAAGCCGCAAGATGTTGCGACTCCTGCCAAGAAAAAACCTCGCAAGAAAAAGGCGGTTAAAGCAAAAACTAAGTAAAGGCACAAAGTCTTGTACCTAGAGGCATTGCTAAATAGTCCATCGTAGCGTATAGAGCTTGCTCACACAGTTTTATTAATCTTATTTTTAGTGTATGAATGAATCATTTGTCTCAGCTCCGGAAAATGAGCCACAAGTAAAATTTGCTCAAGATAGCGGCTGTATGATGTTGTCGGTTGATTTGCCCGGACAGGTGAGCTTGGCAGGAAAAGTATCATATCCTTATCTCAATCGAGGTGGGGACAGAGATCACGAAAATGGTAGAGCCGAGATTGCTGATGTTGATGTTGTACCGTCTCTGAATGATCAAGATGGCTTGGCAGGGTTTCAAAGAATTCTTGCTACATTTTTACAAAACATATCTCCTCTTTCTGCAAGAATCCTGAATTTTAGATTACGGCAAAAATATCCTGAATGGCTTATTCGCGGCAGTCTGGTTTCTTTAGAGTCATATGGACTGCAAATAAGTGGGATTCAAAGTTTGAAACAAGACCGTTTCATCAGTCGAGAGGTATTCGAAAAAGATTTACAGCAATATTTGCCGGCGAATCTTATTGTTAAACTGGGTATAGATTCTCGCGCCCGATTATATCGGGCTTTGGCTATCTCTGAGTAATCGGATTATAAATTTATTTCTGGTATGAGTCTTGGTCTGCGACCAGGTTCTTCCGGAGGATTACCAGATTCAGGAGCAGCAGCAGTTTCAGCACTTTTTACTTCGATAGTTCTTTTTAACCGAGTGACATTATCTTGGCTGTCATACGCGCGAATCAATAATTCATGGAAACCGGTATCGGCATCGACTGGGATCATGAAAGAGGTAGTATAAGGACTATTTTCCAAGGTGATAATGGGAC
>CAZGLA010000094.1:0-4859 GCA_964526575.1 uncultured Candidatus Peribacteria bacterium
AATGATGGTGACTTACAAAATTTCTTTGAGACCGCCAAGGATGGTCAAAAGCTTTTGAAGCTTGATGCCATTGGCATACTTCGAAAATGGACTGATTTTGAAGCGAGTAATCCTGATCCAGCTCTGAAAGCGAAATATGAAAAACTAAAACAATATTATCGGGTACTGAATCGTTTTGATTACATCAAAAGCTGGACTGAAATAGCCGATGCCAAACAAGAAGTCGACAATAAGCAAAAACTGATCAATGAAGGTGATGCTGGTGCGATGAGAGAGCAACTCAAGAAAAATCCCAAAGGTACCGGTGATATGACTGATGCCCAGTTTGATGCAGAAGCGGTGAATATACCAAAGTCTCGATATTTGGTTTTTGATGTCATTGGCATGGGCAATGAAAACGTACGTAGCTTCGAGAAAGTTTACTTAAAAATCATTGAGCGTATGAAGCAAGAAACGGGTATAGCTACCTCTGATAATCAAGAAATTAGAAAGTTTACAGAGGGTAACCCCGAGTTGTCAGCAAAAGTGATGCAGATTTTCCAAGATGAAGGTATGAAGGCGGGCAATGAAGTTACCGCATCATTCAAGAAAAACGTAAGTTTTGCTCAACAAGAAATCCAGAATTTCTCCCGTGAAAACGGTTTCGAGGGAAAATTAGTAAGTGTGCCGGGTGGAGATGAGTGGACGGTAGTATTACCTGAAGCGTTAATAAGAGACGAAGCCAAACTACAGGAAGTATTATTTAAAATTCAAAAAGAAACCAATATGCGCATATCGGTGGCACGTAAATCGCTTGGAGATGCTAAAAGTCCTGAAGATGCTATCAAAGCACACCAAGATGCACTTAAATCTAGCGAGCAGGCTACCGCTCTCACCAAAGAATTAGAGAAAAAAGATATTATCGGTGTCTTTTTTACCGAAAAAGAAAAGGGTGACAAAGAAAGGGGTGCTTTTGCTGCGGTTCTCAATGTTGCTGGACAACCACGTACAATTCACGATGCTTATCTCCTTAGGCAAGCAGTCGAATTATTGCATCCCCCACCACCCCCTACCCATGCAGACATTTTTCAAGTGTATGAGGGAATCAATCAACCAAAGGTTGAGCAACAGCCAGAGGAATTCAGGCAAGCCGCCTAAAATAATTATGAATCGAGAATCGTCAATCGTGAATGACGTTGTCATGCCGAAGTCCCGCGAAGCGGGATTCGAGGCATCTCGTGGTAAGAGTGTTCGGTAGACCGATCACTTTTTTACTACTCAAGTGTCCCTTCAGTATCTTTACAGATGTTTTAGCCACCTTAAAATGATCTGATAGCAAAGCTAGCAGCATTTCATTCGCTTTTCCTTCAGCTCTCTGAGCTCCAATGCTCACGACCAGATTCCCCTGCTCATCTTCACTTACTATCATTGTCTTTCTTTTAGGATGAGCCTTTACCACGACATTGATACTACGCATAGATTTGAGTTCCCATTTTAAACTTTAAACTTTTACAGCAATCGAGATAATCCGGCGATGATAAGATCACGGAGTAAGCCGATGACCAAAAAAACGATAATTGGCGAGAGATCAATAAAACTCCTGCGCATAGACGGAAAAACCATGTAAACGATATTGATTAATGGTTGCGTAGTTTCCAAAACAATACGCGTAAAAAAGTTAGGACGCAGATTCGGTATCCAGCTGAGCAGTACACGAATAAGAATCAAAAAAGATACTATCTTCTCTAAGTAATTAACAAAGATGATGGCGAAGGCAATGCCTGCACTGATCATCTTGTATTAGTTCATCTTCTTACGTATAAATGCCGGCACATCCAATTCCCCTTCTTCAGAGAGAGATGGTTGCATATTAGCATTATGCATACCTTGGCCGACTTTTGGTGATACAGTAGTCATCTTTGGTGCTGCAAATGCTGACTGCTTGGCCAGGCTGTTTACAGGAGAAAGATTTAATTGTTTACCAAAGAAATTATTTTGCTTTGAAAGAGCATTTTTATAAGCGTCGTTGGTACCACCAGACAGACGGCGACCGAGTGCTGGAGAATTGCTGGTGATGGCACTTCTTGAGTCCTGGACATCAAATCCTGTGGCAATAACTGTCACTTTGATTTCACCGGCAGATTTGTCATCAATTACCGTACCAAAGATAATATTAGCATCATCAGCAGCAGATTCAGTCACCACTTTAGCTGCTTCATCGACTTCAAACATACTGAGATCATTACCACCAGTGATATTGATGAGAATTCCTTTAGCACCAGCGATAGAAAGATCCAAAAGTGGGCTTTCTACTGCCGATTTAGCAGCTTCAAGAGCACGATTTTCACCGGTACCATAACCTATACCCATCAGTGACGAACCGGAATTTTTCATGACTGAGCGTACATCGGCAAAGTCTACATTGATCATGCCATGCACATTGATGAGATCAGAAATACTTTGTACAGCTTGACGAAGCACATCATCGACAATTTCAAAAGCATCCATAAGCGGAGTCTTGCGGTCGATCAAGGAAAGAATGCGATCATTGGGAATAGTGATCAAACTATCAACACTAGCTTTCAATTCATTAAAACCTTCCTCAGCTACTTGTGAACGTTTTTGTCCCTCAAAACTAAAAGGCTTGGTAACCACACCTACAGTCAATGCCCCCATTTCTTTAGCAATTTGCGCAATTACCGGCCCCGCTCCTGTTCCCGTACCTCCACCCAAACCACAAGTAATAAATACCATATCTGCCCCCTCCAAAACGGTTTTGAGATCACCAATATTCTCCTCAGCTGATTTCTTACCTATATCGGGATTAGCTCCCGCTCCCAAACCTTTTGTTGTCTGTACGCCAATATGAATCTTATAATCTGCTGGTGATGCTACCAAATCTTGAGCATCGGTGTTCACAGCAATAAACTTAACACCTTCGATGCCGGCCTTGATCATGCGGGCGAGTGCGTTGCCACCGCCGCCGCCGATGCCGACGACATAGATATTTGCCTGAGAAAGAGGAGCAGATTTCTTCGTTTCCATAGAGAATTTTTAAGGAGAATTAGATTTTAAATGGAGAATTTTTATTAACGTAACAGATTTTTACTGAATGCTGATCATAATACAAATCTAATCTCTTGACAATACCCTAGAATCATTGGACCCTGGCTCTTTTTCCAGTATTAACCAATAAAGTTCTTCAGCCAATCCTTTACGACTCCAAAAAGTGGAGTCTTGTGTAATTTGATTTGAGGCTCATGACGAATCCCCCAAAGCAAGAGGCCAATAACCGTAGCATACGCAGGATCATCAATATTATCAACAATTCCTTCTACTTCAACAGGATAGCCCACTTGTACCGGCAAATTCAGTGCTTGTTTAGCCACTTCCACACACCCTGGAATTTTTACTCCGCCTCCTGTAAGTACCACACCAGCAGGCAATAAACCATCACGATTGATTTTGCGTAATTCTATAGCTACAAGATCAAAAATCTCTTGCATACGTGCTTCCGCAATCTCTGCCAAAAGTTGGCGAGACACTTGATGGGTATCCACATGACTGAGCAAAGATAAATCTATCACTTCATTTCCCCTTACCTCTCCTGGTAAACAAGTGCCAAATTCCAGTTTGATTTTTTCCGCGGTATCTACCGAAGTACGAAGCCCTATAGCAATATCATTGGTCACATGTCCAGCACCTACTGGCAAAACAGCCGTATAAAGCAAAGCACCCTCCTCATACACAGCAATATTTACTGAACCACCGCCAATATCCACCACCGCCACACCCAATTCTTTTTCTCGGCGTGACAAAACCGCCTCTGAAGCAGCAAGCATTGATGGCACAAAATCATCGACATCAATACCGACCTGGTGAATGCATTTGGAAATATTACGCATAGCTGCCTGGGGTGCAGTCATGATCATCGCATCTACTTCCAGGCGTATCCCCGTCATACCGACGGGATCTTTGATACCGATCTGATCATCTACAGTAAAAGACTTGGGAATAACTTTGATAGTTTTTTGATTTTGAGGAATAGAAACAGCTTGAGCCGCTTCCAGCACTCGATGAATATCATCAGCATTGATCTCACCATCTTGCCGAGAAATAGAAATAAAACCGCGACTAGTAATAGTATGAATTCCAGTACCTCCCATATTTACCACTGCATGATCAATAGGAGTACCAGCCATTCTTTCTGCTTCAGCCACAGATTCAGAAATCGAGTTGATAGTCTCTTCAATATCAATGATCTGGCCCCTCCGAATACCATGACTACCCATATCACCCACACCGACTATCTGTGGAACACGAGCATCATTGGCGCCGCCCATGACCCCGACAACAGTTCGTACTCGAGTACTACCAATATCTATAGCAGTAATGACACGCTCCTTAGCCATGCAAGTTGGAAAATATATATATAAAAAACTCACCCGATTCAGAATTGAGTATAGGGTAATATTTTCATTAGTCAATCAACTCACGGCTTCTGTATGTGCTAAATAGTGGTAAGTACTCAGGAAAGGCTTGTAATAATCTTTTTTGTATACTCAGCATATCTTTTTCAGCCTTTTTATTTTCATGATCAAAACCCCAAATATGCAGCATCCCATGGGTAGCTAAAAACACAATTTCTTTTTGGATATCATGTCCCAATTTCTTTGCTTGTTTGGTTAAAACCGACCGACATAAAAAAATCATACCCAGTTTGTGACCGGTTTTATCTTCACCAAAATCCAGAGACAGAACATCGGTGGTTTTATCACTATTACGATGTTTACGATTGAGTCCTTTCATTTTGGCAGCCGATACCATAGATATACTCAAACTAGTAGATACGTCCTCACTCATAAACGAACAAACCCCAT
>CAZGLA010000095.1:0-1848 GCA_964526575.1 uncultured Candidatus Peribacteria bacterium
TTATCCACGAGTTTATTAGCTTTACTGAGAATGTTGATCACATAAACTAAGGCAATGATAAGCAATACCAGAACCACACCGCCTAATACATAAAGCATATAAACAATAGAATCGATGGAAGGCATGAAAGTTTAAAGTTTAAAATAATAAATTGAGAATTACGAGCGCAAAAGACCTATTAATAGATGATTAACTTTGCTGGGGTTTGCCTGACCCTTGGTTTCTTTCATGACGAATCCTACCAGAGCACCGATAGCTTTGTCATTACCATTTCGGATATCTTCTGCTGCTTTTGGCAAAGCTTCGATTGCTTTTTTACAAATTTGCTCTAATTCATGTTTATCACTTACTTGTTTAAGGCCTTTTTCCTCGATGATGATCGCAGGGTCTTTGCCTGTCTCAAACATGGTGAGCAGAACATCCTTAGCCATTTTACTGGATAGGATATTGTCATTGATAGCATTGGCCAATTCTGCTAATTGTTTAGGCTTAATCTTACTATCAAGAATATTTTGATGCTCTTTGTGCAGCATTCCGAGTAAGTCGGTTACCAAAAGATTGGTGGCGGTGAAATGGGCATTAGTATAGCCCATCATTGCTTCGAAGAATTTTGCTAAATCAAAATCATCACTGATGATGCGAGCCTGGTCAGTATCAATAGCATAAACCTTACGATAACGACCTTGCTTGGCTTGCGGTAGCTCGGGAATCTTGTCTCGCAATTCAGCTACCCATTTTTGATCAATGTGCAGAGGCGGAATATCTGGTTCGGGGAAATAACGATAATCAGCAGCTTCTTCCTTGGATCTTTGACTTTCACTGATTTCTTTTTCAGCATCCCAACCGCGGGTTTCTATTTTTATTGTGCCCTTTTCATCCAATATTTTGGCCTGCCTCTCAATTTCAAAAGTAATGGCTTTTTCTAAAGAACGAAAAGAATTGAGATTTTTTACTTCTACTTTATTACCAAATTTTTCTGTACCGGCAAGACGTAAAGAAATATTGAGATCGAAGCGCATCATGCCCTTTTCCATATCGGCATCGGAGCTGCCGACAAAACGCATAATTTGCTGAACAGTACGAGCATAGCTGCTTGCCTCCTCTTTGGAACGTAGATCAGGTTTGGATACGATTTCCATCAGGGGTGTACCGGAGCGATTGTAATCGACTAGTGAACCGGAATTTACGTGAATAAGCTTGCCCGCATCATCTTCTAGATGCAGACGTTCAATGCCAACAGTTTTGTTTTTGCCCTCAACAGTAATTTCCACTTTACCCTGAATGGCAATAGGTTCATCGTACTGGGTGATCTGAAAGCCCTTGGGCAAATCAGGATAAAAATAATGCTTACGATCAAACTTACAGGTAGGTGGGATAGTACAGTTCAAGGCTAGTCCAGCGATAATGCTTTTCTCTACAACTTCTTTATTGGTGACGGGTAATGTACCAGGAAAACCCATACACACTTCACAAACATTGCTGTTGGGCTCTTTATTAAAAGAATCATTGTCACAACTACAAAAGAGCTTGGTTTTAGTATTCATCTGTACATGGATTTCGAGGCCGATAACTGTTTCGTATTTGAGGGTAGTCATTGGGAATTAGATAGCGACGGGGGCAGTAGTAAGGTGATAATTGGTTTCGGTTTGATAATGATAACCAAGCTGCAACAGTCGTTCTTCAGTAAACGCCGGACTTAACAGCTGTAAACCGATGGGTAATTTATCTTTGGTAAAACCACAGGGAAGAGAAATGCCAGGAATGCCGGCGAGTGAAGATGGAATAGTGAGCGTATCTGCTAAATACATTTGTAAAGGACCTTGGGATTTGTCACCGATTTTGAAAGCA
>CAZGLA010000096.1:0-6117 GCA_964526575.1 uncultured Candidatus Peribacteria bacterium
ACAATGAGGTCACCCTCCACTTGTCCATTAATACGTATTGATCCGGCAGCCACAATAAGATTATCTGGCACAATGTCATTGGTATCCAAAACATATTTATCTGCCATCTGAATTTCTGCCGCTTGTGCAGTAGAAGAGAAAGCAAAACTGAAACTCAGAGCCAAAGTACATAAAATACTGAAGCGAAAAAGAATATGTCGAAACATAGTGGAATGTTAAAAAGACATGAGGAGAATATCATGAGTAAGCTAACTGGGAAATACCGGTAGCAAACGAGATATGTTATAATGGAATGAAATTAAAACAAAACTATATGGGTATATTGGATGATATGAAAGAGAAACTCGGTGTTGGCTCTTCTCAATCTGCTGAGGCAGCAAAATCTTCTTCTTCGCAAAGTATTAGAGAAATTAGATCAGTTTTAGCCGGAAACGTAGTTGTTCCGAAGGAAGTTCAAGATATCATCCTTCCACATGAGAAATTGGCCGATATGCGCAAAATTGCTCAAGAAATAAAAGGAGTAGGACCTGAGTTTTTCGGTATTAACAAAACAACATACACTAAAGCAGTAATGCCCCCTGCCTATGATAATCCACGTTTACATACAGCCGAGTATGGTACTAATCCTGATGTGTGGTCTGATGGTGATCGACTGCACTCCAAGAGGAGAGAGGAAATACTGTCTTCTAAAGTAGAAGTACAAATAGGTGGAGATTACGATCATCCAGAATACCAACCTTATTATTCCTGTGACCGTTATTTTGTTGAGGTAAATGGCAAAGCTTTACCAAAGGCATCTGTATACCATTTTGCGAATGGTCAGACACAGGTACACAGTTGTGATTATGATTCCAAAGGTCGTGCAATATATTTTCGCAATTTTGTCGGTGACAAAGTGCTTGGAGAAGTAAAAAGAACATATGATGAAAAGGGTGGTTATGTCTCAGACTTTGTTGAGAATAAATATGATGAGAATGGTCAGTTGAAAGAGATAATGAGTTTCTATGTCCAAGAAAAAACAGATACTTCTGGAAAGAAAGAATGGGTGGAATACCGTGTGGTGAAAAAGAGGGGGGCAGATGGTAAGTGGGCGGAGGAACCGGCCAAAGAATTTAGTCGTCGAGATAATCCCAAGGATCTTTATATTAATGGTTGGGAATTGCGTCTTCGACGTTTAGCTATGCCACATCCAAAAGATACAGCCAAAGAACCATATATTGGCAAACCGGGATACGGCGTATAATTTGTTTGGAAACTGATCATGCGCTATGATGCGGTAGATTTATTAAGTAGAGATGGCTCTTAGCAGTAGTCAGAAAAAATTGATTGCCATTGTGGGTGGTATTGTGCTCGTTATTTTTTTGGCTTTCATTCTTTTTGGTCGTGGCGGTAGTGGTGAAAAACAAACAATCAATCTCACTATCTGGGGAGTGGGCGATACGCAAAGTGATATGCAACCAATTATTACTGAGTTTGTTAAATTTGCTAAGAGTAGCGATGCTTATGCTGGGGCGACTTTACTTATCGATTATCGGACTTGGCGAGAAGATGAATATGAAGATATTTTGCTCAATCAAATGGCTGAAGGATTTGGCCCAGATATTCTTTATATTCACAACACGTGGTTGCCCAAATATCATAATAAATTGGTTCCCCTTCCTGCGGATCAGATGCCAAGAGACCAATTTCGTTCAATATATCTACCGGTCACCGCTGAAGATTTGATTTATGATAACAAGATTTATGCTTTGCCTCATTATGTGGATACACTGGCACTTTATTATAATAGTCAACAATTTCAAGCTTCAGGTACAGGGAGCACGCGTCCGACGGCCACATGGTCTGCATTCAAAAGCCAAGCTGCTAGCCTGACCAATAAAAGTGGCAGTACCATCACTCGTAGTGGGGCAGCTCTGGGCACGGCCAAAAATATTAAACATGCTGTAGATATTTTCTATATGCATATTTTACAAAATGGTGGAAAAGTTTGCCGAGATGAAAAATGTGCCGCGGTATTTTTGGCTGACAATAAAGAAGCTCAACTGGCCATGGCTGAATATGTCAGTTACAGCGATGCTAAAAGCGCCAATTACTCTTGGGATAGCAATTATCTTAAAGGCATGGAAATAAAAAATATTTTCAATGATATTGATGCCTTTATACGGGGACGTGTAAGTAGTATATTTGCTTATGCGAGTGATTATGATCAGATCAGTACACTGGGTAAGAATACCGGACTCAAGTTTGAAATTGCCGAAATACCGCAAACTGACGAATTAGCAAATAAGAATGAACATATAGCTTTCGCCAACTATTGGGCACCGGCTGTGTCACGAAATAGCCAATATCAGCAATTGGCCTGGGATTTCATCAAATATATGACCAGTAAAGCTGTACTTACCGAGTACTACAAACGTCATCCACGTCCTCCCAGCCGAGAAGATCTCATAAATTCCGATCAAGAAAACCCTTTACGTGTATTTAATAGGCAAGCTAAATATGCTCAAAGTTTAGTGATTTTTGATAAAACTCGTTTTACACAAGCGTTTTCTGATGCCTTGGAGACGGTGGCTAGTAAGTCGATGTCTGCTTTTAATGCCTTACGCAAACTTGATGAAGATCTCAACAAAATCATTGCCCCATACCTATTAGTGGAGGGTGATAAGGGGACTGCCGAAGGTATACAATAATTGACTTATCTATGCGATTTATAGTAATATATAACGAAACTAACACAAAAACCATGTCCAAATTTATTTCGGTAGAGAATAACAATCATGCTCATAAATCTGCGCATAGAAAGGGGGTGAGCACGATGAAACGTCTCACTCAAGGTTTAGCAAAAATATTATTTGCTGTAACCGTTCTAGTTCCTCAAGCAGTATTTGCTGGTGCCGGTTTGGGTACTTCTACTCTTCCTTTGCCAGAAAATTTACCTGCCCAAACTAACTTTGTAGATCTACTTAGTTTTATTATCAATTTCTTTTTAGGTTTAGTTGGTACAATAGCAATATTAATGTTAATTTATGGAGGTTTTCTCTATTTAACATCTGGTGGTGGTGAAAATACCAAAAAGGCCAAAAATACGATTATGTATGCCATTATTGGTATCGTAGTCATTCTTCTTTCTTACGCGATCGTTAATACCATTACTGGTAGTTTAGCTGGTAGTTAGAGAAGATACGGTTTGTTATTTGATTTGGGACCTTAGTGAATATATGATCACTAAGGTCCTTTTCATATTTTATATGTGGCATTACTTAATTAGTGGATTTACAACCGGTGGCTTTGATAGACCACCAGCATTATCTCAAGATGTAGACTTTTTGAGTTTGCTCAGTACTATCGTCAACTATTTCTTGGGTTTTATTGGTACATTCGCCTTTATTATCTTTCTCTGGGCAGGTTTTTCTATTCTTACCTCCGCCGGTAATGCTGATAAGGTTAAGAAAGCAAAAACAGCTATGATTTATGCCATTATGGGCATAGTAGTAATTCTTTTGGCTTATGCCGGGGTAACGACGCTTACCCAATATTTGGCGACAGGAGAAGTAAATATTGAAGGCACGGTAGCAGGAACAGCAAGTCCTATGCCCCGACCCACCGTGTTGGAAGGCACAACAATTGAAATAAATCCCACGATTCTTGGTAATCCAGGAGGATTTCGAGGCGGACTGTAAGAAAATTGAGAATCGAGAGTTGTAAATCGTGAATTAAAATTCTCGATCAAGATTCACGATTCAAAATTTACTTGTGGTACTTCTCGTGTATCTCTCGTAGTCTTGTATTGGTCAGATGCGTATACACCTGGGTTGTTGTTATGCTCGCATGCCCGAGCAGTTCCTGTACCGAACGGATATCAGCACCATTTTGCAGTAAGTGGGTAGCAAAAGAATGACGCAATGTATGCGGAGTCACATGTTTGATGATGCCAGCTTTTTCCGCATATTTCCGAATCATATTTTGGACACTCAGAGCAGTAAGACGACGATTTTCACCTAAAGCAGTGCTACCCGTGGTCCGGGGATGGCGGTAATTGATAAAAAGTGGTTTCCAAGTGTCCTGGCGAGTAGCTAAATAGTTTTCCAAAACTTTCTTAGCTTGATCACTTATAAAAACAATACGTGTTTTACTACCCTTTCCTCGCACCATAAACTCTTTACGAACGAGATCTATTTTATCCCTATCAAGACCGACTAGTTCACTAACGCGTAAACCTGTGGAATAGAGAAGCTCTACAATTGCCAAATCCCGTAAACCAGAAGTTTTTTCAGTGGTTATTGTAGCAAGTAAACGATCTAACTCGTCTTTTTGTAAGAATTCGACACTTCTTTGGGGCATTTTACCAACATCAATTTTTTCAGGACTCAATGTGGGTATATCCATTTTAAGTAAATATTTCAAGAAGGCTCGTAAAGCAATAATGTGATAACTCTGGGTCTTTTTACCGAGCGGTTGTGCGCGTTTGTCATTGATTCTGTTCAGATATAAGCGGTATTTCCGAATTACTTGTAAGGTAATCTGCTCTGGTCGAATCATGCCGGCAAAATCCACAAAGCGCATCAAATAATGCTGATAATTAACAATCGTCTTCATCGACTGATTCTTTTCAATCTCAGCATGCTCCAGAAATTCCGTAATGTAATCAACAATAGTTTTTGGGGATTCCATGATGTCTACAGTTAGTGTCACTATAAACGTTTTACAGTTTTATTTCCAAAAGCTTTTTCCGTAATTCCGCGAATTGAATATCGGGATTTTTTGCATATAAATTTACAATGGCTTCGCTTAAGCCTCCCTTGGTTTGATATAACTTGATTCTTTCTGCGCCTCCTCTTATATCGCTGGGGATGCTGTTAAGTGTAGTAGTTGAAAAATACTTAGTTAATTCTCTTTTGCATTGTATCAATACATCAGATTCTGCTGGCATCAAGTCTTTGCAAATAAAATAAATTGTTAGAAGTACAGTAAAGTCATCTATTTGTTCATCATTTTGGGCTTCAAAAACATTGCCGGCTAAATCAGTGATTACATTTTTTGCTTTTGGGGAATTACCAGCATGAACGAGCAAAGTAAATCCCGGGTCGGACATTGCTCTGCTTACTGCTCTTTTCGTATCTCTTCTTAGTGATGCCAATGGGAATTGGGCAATGAAAGAGAATATTTCAAAATGAGAAGGTAAATAGCAGATTTCTTGTATGACTTTTTCGGCACTTTGGGGAGGAACAGTTAATGTTATTAACTCAGATGCCTGGGCTAATTCTTGATTGTCATGTTTGTTCCTACTTCTTAAAACTTTATGACCGATCTTTTCTAAGCTTTCAGAGAGTTTTGATCCAAACTTTCCATATCCACCGATAATTCCGATTTTCATTTGTGCAGAATGGTTCGGGGATAGGGACTCGAACCCCAACTCACAGCTCCAGAGGCTGTTGTCCTACCATTAGACGATCCCCGATTAATTCGGCAGCATATTACCGCAAACATCTTTAACTCACCAGAAGTAAAATTTGCAAATTTCGTAAAGAAGAGCAAAGATAATGCCAATTCTTGATTGCATGTCCAAAATCATACCCTTTACTGAAGAACAAGTAACAACGTGGATAGAAAAGTTTCCTACACCTTTTTATTTGTATGATGAGAGGGGAATAAGGGAGAGTGCGCAAAGATTGATTAAAGTTTTTTCTTGGGCGCCAGGATTTAAGGAATATTTTGCGGTGAAAGCATTGCCTAATCCTCGTATCCTTAAAATTCTTAAGGAAAATGGCCTGGGAACTGATTGTAGTTCTTTGGCAGAGCTGGTCTTGTCTGAAAAAGTAGGAATAACTGGTGAAAATATCATGTTTACTTCTAATGATACGTCAGCTGATGAATTCCAAAAGGCAAAAGAATTGGGAGCAATAATTAATCTGGATGATATTACTCATATAGATTATCTGGAAAAGAACGCAGGACTGACCGATGTCGCTTGTTTTCGCTATAATCCAGGCTCGGCGAGAGTGGGGAATAGCATCATTGGTAAGCCAGAAGAAGCGAAGTTTGGTATGACAAAAGTGCAACTATTTGAAGCTTACAAAATCATGAAGGGTAAAGGAATAAAAAGATTTGGTTTGCATA
>CAZGLA010000097.1:0-5097 GCA_964526575.1 uncultured Candidatus Peribacteria bacterium
TGTTTACGGAGAAAGGAAGGGGGGAACTTTTCGATGGCAATACCATCCAGAAATATTTTCCCTTTTGTTGGTGCATATAATCGCAGTAAGAGCAGAAAAATAGTTGATTTGCCACTGCCACTTTCGCCGACTAAGCCAATACTTTCTCCGGCTTTGATATGAAAGGAGACATTGTCCAAGACCAGCTTATGGGGATTTTCCGGATAGGCAAATGAGACATGAGAAAATCTGATATCGCCGCGGAGATGTTTCAGCGGGGATGTACCACCCATCGGTTCGGCTTCAGTCCCCAGGATGTCAAAGATACGCTGTGCTGATACGAGTGATTCTTGCAGTGATGAGGGTAGTGAAACCAAGCCCGCGACCGGTTCGAACATCTGTATCGCATAAGTATAGGTGGCTATCAGAGTACCGATAGTGATGCTACCCATGATGACTGCCGTCCCGCCCAGCCACAGGACAGCCACTGCGGTAATAGCGGAAATGGAGCCGATCAGTACCACGATGAGGAGTATCAAAGACATCAGTTTGATACTTCTTGCTACCCAGTCTTTGGCTAAACGGGTTTCGGTAGAAAGTTCGCGTTCTTCTTTGGAGAATAATTTGATCAGGAGGATGTTGGATAATCTCTCTTCCAGAAAACTGAGTAATTTGATGTCGGTGGCTACCACGTCCTTCGCTTGTGATCGTAAGCGGCGAATATAGGTGAATTGTACCCAGGCATAGAGAGGAATCACTACCAGCAAGAGCAAGGTAATGCTCCAGTTCAGTGTTATGATGATCATCAGGATAAAACTTAAACGGAGAATATTGACAATCACTTTTTCGGCGACAGAAAGTATTTGTCGTACAGCACTGATGTCACTGGTCAGTAATCGTAGTAAATCACCGACTTGACGTTTCTTGAAGAAATGAATTTGTTTGTATTCGAGATGTTGGAAGACATCATTACGGAGATGGATAAGAATTTTCTGAAAAAACTTCTCATAGGAGACGCCATAGATATAGATCAGAATCAGCGCCAGTATTTTCGCGATCAAAAATACGACAATGACCGTGCTCAGGAGTGTATAGGAATGACCAGTAAGCACATTGTCGATGAGAAATCGTAGGATCAGAGGATCGACAAGACTGACACCGATCATGATGAGTGACAAGAGCAATAAGCCGATCCATTGTGGCCAATAGGGGAGAGCATATTTAAATAATTGCGCAACAATCGCTAATGTATTTTTTAGTTTTTGTTTTTGTGCTTTTTGTTTTTGTAGTTTCTTTTTTGCTTTCATCGGTGTTTTGGCTTTCGTATTATTATAGCATAGGTTTCCTTGAAAAAATTGTGAATTGTTAGCCTGGCCTGAGCCTTGTCGAAGGCTGAATCGTAAATGACCCACCGTCATCCCGAAGCGGCGCAACGCGACGTTCGAGGGATCTCGTGGTAAGACCCGTTCAGTAGTCAAGGAGAATTATTTCATTTTTGACAGCTTAAAATAGTGGGAAATTACATTTCACTTTATGTATGTCTATATAACAGCAAGTAAAACGAGAGTTGTTTATGTGGGAGTTACTAATAATTTGTTGAATCGAATTTATTAACATAAGCAGGGATCGCTTCGGGATCACGTTTTCTTACCTTTTGACTACCGGACAGCATTACCGCGAGATGCCTCGAATTCCCCTCGACTCTCCCGCATGGGCGGGATCGCTCGGGTCACTTCGGCATGACAACCTAAGTGACATTTATTGATATTTGCTATACTCAACTAAGATACATATTTTTTTAACTATGAAAGTTACTGATGAAGTGTTTGCTGAATTAGTCCAAGAAGCTTGGGGGAAGATTCCCCAGAAATTCGATCAGGAAATGGAAAATGTATCGGTCGTGATTCGCTGTGAATCGAACAAGGAACTAAAAATATCGGCTAATTTGTTGGGGCTTTTTGAAGGTGTACCCAAAACTGCTTGGGGCCAAGCTACTCATGGTGTGCAACCGAGTATCATTAGTTTATTTCAGAAGAACATCTGTCAAAGTTGTACCACTGTACGCGAGCTACAAAATCTGGTACAAGAAGTCCTTATGCATGAGATTGGGCATTACTTTGGATTTAATGAGAAGGCTATGTATAGCTTGGATCGTAAGTTGAGGAAGAGACTATTTAAGGGATAGTGGTAGAGGTAGTGGTAGTTTGAGTGGTAGGTTATAGAAAATAGTTCTAGATCTATCCCTATATTCTAATCCTACTAGCTACATTCTACATCTTGAACTACGTCTACCACTACTTCTATTCCCTATACAAACATGATCGATATCATTTCTCACATTGCTGATTTACAAGCATATCCTAAACCAAATCCTGTCCTAGGTATTGGTCGAGAATGCTATGCTTTTTCGGATTTGGAAGATAAAGCCTTTGCTTTGCTACAGGTAGAAGCGGAGAGGCTTTTTGAGCGTTATCAGATCTCGGCTGAAAAATATGATACTAGGAACGATGCCATTGGTAATTTATTCGTGACTTTCTATGGTAAGGACCGTAGCAAAACAGTCATGTCCGGTTCGCATGTAGATAGCGTGTATAAAGGCGGTGTGTATGATGGTGTTGCTGGTGTACATAGTGCCTTTTGTTTTTTGGAAAAGTTACTTATGTCGGGCAAAGTTTCGGACTACAACTATACAGTGGTGGTTTTTCGAGCCGAGGAGGCGAGTCCCAAAACTGGCAATAGTTGTTTAGGCAGTCGAGTGGCTACGGGAACACTCAGCGAGCAAGATTTGCTAAAGATTCACTACAAAACTGATCCCTTCGACTCCGCTCAGGGCAGGGCAGGGAAAAGTATTCCTTTGCGGGATTTCTTTGCTCAGAAATATGGCAGTAAATGTTGGCAAGAGGTGATTGCGGAATTGAAAGATCCCCCAATAAAAAAAGAGAATGTCATTGTTTATGAAGAGTTGCACATAGAACAAAGTGCCGTTTGTACTACTAATAATGTCGATGTGGGTATTGTCATTGATGGTATCGGTGGGGCAATTCGTGAGGTAGTGCATATACCATTGGCACCAAAGTTTCTTCCGGAAATGTTGGTCAATAAAGGTGAGTATTTTCAGTATGTTGTAAAATTTACCGGTGAAGAAGCTCATAGCGGTGGTACACCGCCTAACCCTACATTTACTCGGCAGGACTCAGCCCCATGGTATCGGAGAGATGCTCTGATAGGCAGTGCGGTTTTTATCCAAGCTTTACAGAAAAGCGTCTATTCTTCAGTAGCTAAGCTACTCCAGTGCAGTATTCCTCATGAAGTCGGTTTTACGACAGTACCGAAAGAACAACATCTGACACTTCTCATACCAGCTAAAGATAAAAATCATTTTGAGAAATATCTGGAAAGTTTTGGCAGAGAAGTACTGCGAGATTTGGCAGTAGACGTAAACTTTCAACGTGAGCAAGTCCCTTCTGGTACCATAAAATATTATGATGCTAAGGTTTTGGAGGCCTTGCAAATTCCTTTATATGTTGAGCAGTTAGTACGGGAAAAGTGTCGTGAACAAATACGAGAAGCTAATGAGGGTGCCCTGCACCAGCCGATGCAGGGCGGAGTTGGCAAAGTACGTGGCACCGTGACTGATTTTCATATTAACCAAGAGCCGGCACTGCGCTGTAATCTGGATTTTCGCGATGTTGATCCTAGTGCTATAGAAAATATTGTTAAGGCAGTTCATGAACGCATACAGCAGGTAGCTATTCGTTTAATGGATCCCACGGTTTTTCCAGAAAATATTGAAAAGATTGTGCGTATGATATCTCGTAAGCCGTATACAGCGATGAATGAGCAAGCGATCGAGGATAAGGCGCGTATTGCCAAGAAGCTGGACTACAAGACCATGCAGATGCCATCTTTGCCTAATCATGATGCTGCCAGTCTGGGAGCAATTGGTGTGCCGATCACGATGACATTTGTCCGTCATGATGGTCGCAGTCATACCGGATATGAAACTATGCCGCAGGAATATTATGAAAAAGCGGAAAGACTCAGTCATGCGTATTTAGCAGAGAAACTGGGAATCATCTTATAATAAGGGATAGTGGCGATTACTTTTATGGAATAGTGGTAGAGGTAGTGGTAGTTTGAGGTTAAGGGGATAGGTTTAGGTCTAGGGAATAGAACTAGAACTATTTTCTATGGCTACTTGCTACTCCCTACCACTGGAACTACGTCTACACCTACCACTATTCCTTATGTTAGGTTATGTTGTTCTTCAGAAACCCCGTAATAATGAAAACAAATTCTGTGTCGCTAAACTCGGTGTGGTTGGATACGGCGCCCAAGGCCCCGATTTTTAAGCCACTAGCCGAAGATATGACCGTCGATGTGTGTGTAGTTGGTGCTGGTATTGCTGGTATTACGACTGCTTATCTTTTGCAAAAGGCCGGCAAAAAAGTGGTGCTAGTGGAGGCACATGAACTGGTGGCGGGTGAGAGTTCGCGCACGACAGCGCATCTTGTCAGTGCTCTCGATGATGGCTTTGCTAGCTTGCAAAATCTGTTTGGCAAGGATGGTGCAAAACTCGCGATCAAAAGTCACAAGGAGGCGATTGATTTGATCGAAAATATTATTAAGGAAGAAAAGATTGACTGTGATTTTTCTCGGGTTGATGGTTATCTGATTTCGGTCTCTCCCGAATCAGGAAGGATACTCGCAGTGGAATACCCGGCCGCGCGTGAAGATGGTTTCGATGATGTGGAAGAAGCTACAGTGCCGATTGCTAATTTCGCCACGAATAAAGCAATTAAATTTCCTAATCAAGGCCAATTCCATCCGCTCAAATATCTCTATGCTTTAACCGAGGCTTTTGTTGCCAAAGGGGGCCAAGTGTTTACCGAGACCTACATTGAGAATGTAGAGGAGAAAGGGGATGAAGTAGTCCTCAAGTCTAAAGCAGGCAGAACGATCACGGCTCAATTTGCGGCTGTGACGACGAATACGCCATTTATCGATCGCTATTCTATGCATATGAAAGAGGCAGCTTTCCGCACCTATGTCATAGCCTTGGAAATTCCCAAAGACAGCGTGCCCACTGGGCTCTATTGGGATATGGCTGAACCGTAT
>CAZGLA010000098.1:0-3542 GCA_964526575.1 uncultured Candidatus Peribacteria bacterium
CCAGGAGAACCACTTATCATACCTGATGTTCGAGCACAAATATATTTACGTGAAGAAACCCAGAAGTACCAAGCTGAAAAGGCGCGAGACGCCAGAAAAGACGCCAATGATAAAATGGTTCATCGCATGATAAGACTCCAAGGACTTAAATTACCCTTTGACGCTAGTGAAGCAGACATTGTAAATGCAGAGGCACGACGAGTTGAAGCAAATATTAGGAGTTTAGGTTTATCTCCAGAGGCTACTCCTGAAGATATCAAGGCAGCAGAAGAACTTCGACAACAAGTGTTAAATGTGGATCGTTTTTATACTCCTGAGCAAGTCGCCGAGGCACAATCAGGACGAGCTAAGAGATTGGGTTTGAACCCGGAGGCCAATATGAAAGAGATTATTGCGCAGGAAGGAGTCGCTAGAGAAAAACACAAACAAGATGTGGAACTTCGCCGTCAGGAAGGAGTTATTCGATGGAATTTACCTAAAGACGCAACTTCGGGAGATATTTACAATGCTGAAAAGAATGACCTCCCAACCCAAGTCAAGCGATTGAATTTACCTGAAGGTTCCAATTGGGACGATGTTAAAAATGAGGACAAGAGACGGGCAGACCGTCGCGAGCTAGGGAAACAGAGGATATACAACCCCGAAGCAGCTGCCTTGTTACAAAAGGCAACAAGAGAAGAGGCAATAAGAAGAAAGGCTGGAAATCAATAACAAAAATATATGCATACCAGTCCAGATTCAACAGATATCGTAGACCAATCACCTCAATTACCGAAGGTAGAAAAAATTGCTTTTACCTCCACACGTGAAAAGGATGGCATTTTCCGCCCAACAGATTCAGTGAATAAAGACACCGTGGATTTTCAAACAGCTTTAGCGCATATTAAGATTCATACTGAAGGTGAAGCAGGAGGAAGTCAGTTTGATAGTCAGAAATTTAGGAAACCAGAAGATGTAGTGAGTTTTATTCAAAAGTCACTTCCCGAGAAAATTGATCTCGATCGTTTTGGACGTGCAGAAATCACATTAGAATGCGCTGAAAAAGTTGGCTGGACAGGAATAATTTCATTGCCCGATTTACAACAAAATTATCCAGGCAACTCATCTCATGTAGAACAGAAAGTGCGAATACCAGGTGGTATTGCTACTGTTGAAAACAACCTATCTGGAGCATGGTACCCAGAAATGGGCAAAGATCCCATGACTGGCAAGTTCGGAACACTTTTAGATAAAACCGGCAACGTTAAAAATCCCAGAGGTAAATTTGAGCCGGAAGCAAATATCGCCCAAGTAAAAACTTTACCGCAAACAAATAAAATCACCGTGATTATCTCTAAAAACCCCAAAGACAACACCGTCAGCATGCTGACACTCTTTCCTGGCGACAATGCACCAGCTTTTCCAGCCATAGTACCTACTTTTAACATTGACACAACAGCTCCAGATTCACTTGAAAGTCAGTATTGGAAAAACCATGCTTTTGTAAAAACAAATCCCACCCTACCATCTGCCAAAGAAGCACAAACAGCAGAAATTTCTAAAATATTGCAAGGAAAGGATTAATACCAAAACTAACAATTTCAAAAAATTAACATAAAAACATATGTCCAACACTCCAGCATCAGGTCCCGATCGTAGTAAGGAAGCACCAGTCCCATCGACCAGTGCGAAGCCTGCACAAACACCAGTTACACCTGAACATATTGATCAGGTAACGAGCATCCTCAAAGAAGGTCTCGAACCAAGTAAAGCAGCTCGCCGTGAAAAAGAGGCCGAACGCTTGGGTACAGGTACAACGCGGGCCCAAATTAGAGAAGCCAATGCTGTATTAAGTCAAAAAGCTGCTGAAGAAAAAGAAGCTCTCCCTCAAAAGCAAATAATAAGAAAAGCTAAGGAGTTAGGCATACTCCCACCCCCAGCCAATAGCGCTGAGGAAATCAATGCCGCTTGGGACCGAATGAAAAAGGCTAAAGATGCATTTGATAAAACACCTGAAGGACAACGTATCAGGAAAGCAAAAATAGACCATCAACGCGACACGGAGCTCGAACGCTACCTAAAAGAAAAGAAGCAAAGGGTTCTCGATGAATTGGATTCTTAGTATTATTATTCTCAAAAGATTAATAAATAATAACAAAGCAACATGTCAGAAACAGAAAAACAAAATTCCGAGACACCTCAAGTATCAGCTAGTGCAAAGCCCGCAACAACAGCCGTCACTGATGCTGATGTTAAAGATGTAAAAGACATTCTTGCCGGTGTTGAGCACAAAGCACCCGAATTAACTCCTGAACGGTTGACTAATATGCAGACGTTAGAGACTGAGATTCATGCAGATTTTGGACCTACGCTGACAGCGTTGAGAGACATTACTCGTGCTGACTTACAACCTCGTCCCGACTATCATTTGACCATTCTCGGACCTACCGAGTTTAAAATCTTAGCCACCCTTGATAAAGATGATCTTAAAGCTGCTCTTGCTAAACTGCAAGAAATTAATGCCCAAATCCAAAAAGGTGAAGGTATTAAAGTAAATGGAATTGGATATATTGATGGTACTGATGAATCGAAATATAAATTTCGAGAAGTCGATAAAGTCAAAAAGACTGCTTTTATCGCGCTTGATATACCTGCACTACAAGCATTCCGTATCGATGTTCTTAAATTACCACCGAAAGACTTTCATGTCACCCTTGGTTTTGTGGGCGGTGATATACATATGCAAGTAACGGGGCAAGAGCCCGTAAAGCCGAACAGTCCCAAGATGAGAGATATCACTGCACCAATTCCCAAAGAGGCCGTCGACAAAGAACTCGACCCACGTTTTGCTTCAATCCCTCTTCCTGATATGACCTACGGTGGGCTAGATGGACAAATGAAGGCCAAAAAATAAAACAGCATAGGCAGTGGTGACAATTGAATCCCAAGCCAGATACTGAAGTTAATAAAAAGAAATACAAAATGTCACTGAACGCCCGCAATGATCCTGCTCATCATGGCAAACCTAAAAGTACGCAAGGAAATCCACCGTACCCGATGATTAGTGATGAACAAATAGACGAAATTACCAAAACATTACAAACGGGAACCAGCGATCTAGAAACTCAAAGGGGTGCTCCAAAATCGGCAATTGAAAAAGAAAAAGTTGTTGCAGAACCTACAGCAACACATTCAGCCATTGCCACAGTCAAGTCAACTCTCGGCCCTTTAACCAGCCACAGAGAATCTCCCCAGGAAGACAATATAAAATTTATACCTCCCGAGGCTATTACTGAATTAACAAATGTGATTCAGGATCCAGAAAAAGTTTCTAGAATTCTGGCTATCATAGATCCCGGTTTACTTGAAAAACTGGATAATGCCAGAAGTCTTGATGGTGTACTTAACCAAAAATTGAAATTAAACATTCCAGTTAATCTGATACCCCAGATCTCTGCAATACTGAAACGATCCAAAAATTCCATAAAATTTAGTGATCAGATCGAAAATGCCCTGGCGGCCAAAAAAACATTGGCAGATTTGAAAGACGGCCTAAAAAGTGA
>CAZGLA010000099.1:0-6254 GCA_964526575.1 uncultured Candidatus Peribacteria bacterium
TACAGTTAGCCAATTACGTGAGCTTTGATCATATTCTCCAGATAATCAATAATCTCTTTACCGGAGCGAGATAACCTTTGATTTGATGGCCGATCTTTTTTCTTTTGATATCGTTTCTGAATACAATACCCAGGAACTTACCAATGCTCTCGATCAAGCGAGACGAGAATTTGCTACGCGTTTCGATTTCAAAAATATTCCTGTAGAAATCACAAAGGAAAATGAAGATCTAAAAATTACCACTGCCGACGAATACAAATTACAAGCAGTGATCGAAGTTTTAAAACAAAAGCTGGTAAAACGAGGTATTTCTCTCAAATATTTAGACTTGAGTAAAAAACACGAACCGGCAGGAAATGGTCAAGTACGACAAGTTATTCCTCTCAAAAAAGGTTTGAAACAAGAAGCGGCTAAAACAATCTCCCAGATGATTCGCGACAGCTTTCCTAAAGCAAAAGCCCAAATTCAAGGTGAGGTCATACGGGTGAGTTCCAAGAGTAAAGATGAATTACAAGAGATTATGAACTTCTTAAAAACAAAAGAAGCTACTTTAGAAGTGGCTCTCCAATTTACTAATTATCGTTAACCCCTTAATCCCTTTCTTTTTATGAAAAACTTTACTCGTTTGGCATTTATTGTGCTCAGTGTATTTACTTTAACCGGTTGTGGTCTCTGGGATTCTTTTTTCCCTCCTGCTACTCCTCCACCAGCGCCAACTGCTTCTCCTTTCACCTATACCCCTCCAGTACCGCCTCAAGATCTTGCGGCGCCTGTACCGGCACAATTAATTGTGCCGCCTACCACAACACCTACCGTGCCGCCCACTTCCCCTCCTATAGTCTCATCTTCTTCCAACTGTCTCGTAGGTACATGGCTTGCTGATCATACAAGTCTTACAAATTATATGGCTGGTGCTCTCACAGGTATGACGATAAGTATTCCTTCTGGAAACCTAACCATGTCCTTTGCTGCCGATGGTACTTTCCAACAACAAACAGATCGGATGGTAATGACTGCTGCATTAGGTGGTAGCGCAGGAAATTTGAGCATGGAAGTGAATGGAACAATTACAGGCAATTACACGGACAATACAGGGACAGCTACTTTCCATGGCATTGGCGAATCAAAAAATGAAGTCACTAATGTCACTGTTAACGGCGTAGCTTTTGCTCAAGCTCCGATTAACTTTGACACTCAGTTTGTCAGTAATGATTCATCACTCAATTATGACTGTTCAAGCAACGCTCTCACCATATCTTGGGTACTTGAAGGCAGAACTCTTACTCTTATACTGACAAGAATTAGCTAGAATAATTATCAATTGAAAATTTAAAATTATCAATGAACTCAAAAACCCCTAACTCTGTATGAGGAAGGGGTCTTTGCAGCCAATTGATAATTGCTAATTGATAATTTTAAATTATTTGAGCTCTACAGTCGCACCAACAGCTTCTAATTTCTTCTTGAGCTCTTCGCCTTCTTCCGGCTTCACATTTTCCTTGACCGCTTTTGGAGCTCCATCTACCAAGTCTTTGGCTTCTTTGAGGCCGAGTCCGGTAATTTCACGAATAGCCTTGATAACATTGATCTTCTGTTGACCAGCATTAGCCAGAACAACATTGACTGTGCTTTTTTCTTCAGCAGCACCGCCACCAGCACCACCAGCACCTGGCATAGCCGCCATCATCATGGGGGCAGCAGCACTCACACCGAATTTTTCTTCCATGACTTTGACTAAGTCAGCAAGTTCAACAATGGAGAGTTTTTCAACCATGTCGAGGATTTTTTGAGCGTCAGCACCGAGTTTGGGAGTATCCATAAAAAGTTAAAAATTTAAAATGTAAAATTAGGAATTGATTAAGCGGGTTTTTTCTCAGAATATGCTTTCAAAGTGCGGACAAAACCGGATATGGGACCATTTATTGTCGACATAAAGCCACGAAGTGGAGAAATGAGTGTACCAACAAATTTAGCCAGCAATTCTTCACGACCAGGCAAACTGGCCAAGGTGCCAATATAAGCAGCATCAACGACTTTTCCCTCTACGATGCCAGATACAATCTTCAGATTTTCAAATTTCTTGGTCTGACTTTTCACTGCTTTTGCTAAAGATACTTCATCAGTATAACCAAAGATTAAACCAATAGAGCCTGCAAGCGACTTAGAATCAAAGCCTTCAATCTTATTTTCTTCTGCCATGAGACGCATGAGCGTTTTCTTGGCGATTTTGTAATCAATATTTTCCGTCTTCAAAAACTTTCGTAGCTTCACTGTGTCATCCACAGTCAGACCTTGAAAATTCACAAATACAGCTGCTTTGCTCTTTTTATAGAGATCATTGAGCTGAGTAAGTGTTGCCTTTTTTTGGGCTTTGGTAACTGCCATAAAGATAAAAAATAAGCTTTGGTCGCAGATAGACACAAAGCAGGAATAATACCCTATAAGGGGGACTTCCGGATTGTATGTCTCAGCGGGACTTATTGCCATGTACCTTTTTATGGGTCATGACCATCCTGATTCGAAGTGAAAAAGGATATTAGCCTGCTATCTACGACAGATCAACGTTAGCAAAGGAGAAATCAATTGTCAATTTTGTGTAAACAGGGAATAGGGTTTATGTATTATCTCCTCGCTCCTCCCTACGCCCTCCTCCCTATCGAATTCACGATTCTCAACTCACGATTCTCAATTCTTGAGTTATCTGCATGCAACAAGTTCTCCTGTGATTGTAGCAGGAGAGCTTTTTAATATTTCCTGTAGAGGTTTCCTCAGTATATTGCGTATATATCCGTATAATACTCTGATGATTTCAGTTTGGGTTAACGGTTCTGTTTCGAGATCATATCGTGAATCATTTTGCCCAGAAACAATTTTCATTCGGAATAAATGATTTTCCGCTGGCAGCAAATACAACCACACTTGAGTAGGTGCTTCAGATTTTTGGCCAACATAAGAATAGACAAGTGTATTATCGCTAGCTGCTCTTGTTACCGTCTCATCGAACATGAAACGCAATTCGTTTAGCTGTACAACAAAGTCAAAATTAGTATCGATACTTGCCAGCATATGTTGCACATCGAGAATATCTGGGGAAACAGTTTGAGGTCCATGATCAGAGCTCATAAGAATTTTTTAGTGACTTGCTTATAGCAGTAAAGTATTTAATTGTAAAACAAATCAGCAATCTATATACTCATTTCTCATCAAAAATACTCTATGGCCAATCGAATCAAAGAAACTCTTGATGCTTATGCGCAAGTCATCGGTAAAGAGACAAAAGAAAATGTATTTTCACCAGAATATCTGCCCCAGGATGAACATGAAATTATGCGCAAAGAATATTCTGCCTTAACTGCGCAAATTATTGACTGGCTTTGGCAACATGTCGATTTATGGCGAGAAGAGAACCCACAAAAATTAATAGTACGAGCTGCTGATGCCCGTAAAACGGCCAATAAAAAAGCTATTAAATTTTCTTCTCTTGCGCATTTGCAATATGCCTTCATACCAGAAAACATGCTTTTTAAGACACCGCAGAATTTTTTGCTGCGTATGCATGGACCCTATAAAAAAGCTGAACTCACCGTCAAAAATGCCTGCTCCATTACCGTTTCATACCAAACTCAAGTATGGTTCGATATGATGAAAAGTTCAAAAATACCAGTGGAGAAAAAAGAAATTTGGAACCGCTGGGAAGCAGTAGTGAAAAAGCGTGAAGTTTCACAACCAGAAGCGGTGCATGGTCGTCGCCGCCAAATAGAATGGGGTTTTATGCATGGTTGGGGAAGCATTACTCAAATTACTCGACAAGTGGTCGATGCTTTTTACGATACATATGAGCACCTGCCTATTAAGCAAGAAGACTTCATAAGAGTAAAAAATGATATTAAAAATTACCTCATCCATCTTTCTTTACTCACCACTCCCTTAGAAATCTTTTTTGAAACTCTCAGTCATAAAGCGAATGAAAGTCTGATACCATTTTTTGCTTATGATACCGATGTAAATCCACCAGAATTAAACATCAATGTTCCTGATATTAAAGCATCCACACGACAAACTATATATAATGTTCTTTATGAAGCTCTCGGCAGAACAAACACAGATAAAACTCTCAATAAAAATAGATTGGGTTGTCCTGTATCACTGCATATTCCTGGCCGCCATCAACCAGCTACTGTAAGCAGGGTAGCTGACTTTTATCTGGATACATATCAAAAACTCTTGCAGCATCCGCAAGCGACGGAATGGTATCAAGAGGAATTGGTCCAGAAATACGAAAAACTAATGAGTTATCTGTAAATTATTTCTTTTGGCGTTTGCGGATGTTGTGATCGAGAATCATTTTGCGAATGCGCAAACTTTTGGGCGTAATCTCTACCAATTCATCGTCACCGATATACTCCAGAGATTGTTCTAAACTCAAGTTCCTGGCTGGGGTCAGAATAATATTTTCATCACTGCCTGAGGCGCGCATATTGGTGAGTTTCTTTTCTCTGCAGGCATTTGCCTCCATATCTAGAGGTTTAGCATTGCGACCGATGACCATGCCAGCATAGACTTGAACATTTGGGCCAATGAATAAATCTCCGCGTTCCTGAATAGCAAAAAGGGCATAAGGTCTCGTTTCACCAGCTTCGAAAGCAATCAGTGAACCATGGGGAGCGGTTTGAATGTCGCCGGCATACGGTCGATAGCCGACAACGATGCTGGTCATAATACCTTGCCCCTTCGTATCCGTAAGATATTCATTGCGATAGCCGATAAAACCACGGGTAGGAATGACAAAAGTCATAATCACTCTATCCCCCTCCTGCTGCATGTCAGTCATTTCTGCCTTTCTTTTGCCCATTTTTTCAATGACTGCACCAGAAAATTCTTTGGGCACTTCACAGGTTACTTCTTCATATGGTTCCAGTTTAACCCCATTTTCTTCTTTCAAGATTACTTCAGGTTTCGCTACTTGTAACTCATAACCTTCACGACGCATCGTTTCCAAAAGTATTGAGAGATGGAGTTCTCCTCGACCAGAGACGACCCACTGATCAGCCAAATTCGTATCATCCACACGCAAAGCCATATCAGTAAGGAGTTGACGATAGAGACGCTCTCGGATTTGGCGCGTGGTGACAAAGTCCCCTTCCTTACCAGCAAAAGGACTGGTATTCACTGAAAACAGCATTTTTACAGTGGGTTCTTCAACTGCGATCACCGGTAGAGCTACTGGTTTATCTTTGTCAGCAATAGTGTCGCCGATTTTTAAACCCTCTAGCCCGGCAATAACCACAATATCTCCAGCTGTCGCTTCATCAACATTTTTCATTTGTAAGCCTTCATAGACCAAAAGTTCCGTGACGCGAGCTTTTTTCGTAGTACCATCACGCATCATATGCATGATATCTTGGGCTTTTTTGATAGTACCACCATAGATTTTACAAACACCCAGCTGACCTTTGTAATTGTCATATTTGAGCGCAAATACTAAGGCCTGTAGTGGCAGAGTCTCATCCTTTTTCCCTTCAGGAATTGCAGTAACGATTGTATCCAAAAGCGGCATGATATCGGTCATCTTACTCAAATCCGTACCTAGTCCAGCCTTGCCTTGAGTACCAGAAGCATATATTACTGGGAAATCTGCCTGCTCATCAGTAGCACCCAATTCCACGAACAGATCGAAGGTTTTATTGAGAACATAATCAAGACGAGCATCTTTTTTGTCGATCTTGTTGATCACGACAATGACCTTGTGTCCTAATGCTAAAGATTTCTTCAATACAAAACGAGTTTGGGGCATAGGACCTTCTTTGGCATCAACAAGCAATAAAGAACCGTCAACCATACGCAAAATTCTTTCCACTTCACCGCCAAAATCAGCATGCCCTGGGGTATCTACGAGATTGATCTTGGTGTCCTTATAATGAAATGATGCATTTTTGGCAAAAATAGTGATGCCACGTTCACGTTCGATAGCATTGGAATCCATAATTTGCTGCTGCTCGGCTCCTTCTTTCTCATGAATAGCCTTGGTTTGTTTAAGCAAGGCATCCACTAAAGTGGTTTTGCCATGATCTACATGGGCGATGACTGCGATATTGCGTAAAGACTGCATGAGAAATAAATTCAAAATTCAGAATTCAGGATTCAGAATTGAAAACCTGAAAAGAGATTCTACACTAAATGCCTGATTTTAGCCAAGACAAGCTAGATGAAACTCAAGAAAAACTCAAGCCTGCCCTGAGTGCATCGAAGGGTTC
>CAZGLA010000100.1:0-8893 GCA_964526575.1 uncultured Candidatus Peribacteria bacterium
CTCGAATTCAATTATTTGAGTGAATCGATATAGAGCTTGGCTTCACAAGTTCACTGCATAAACCAGGTTATATGATCGGTTTTTGTCGCTTGCTTTTTCTGAAAACAATGAGCAATATAATAACGTCTTAATTTCATAATATGAAAAAATTTGCTTTTCTTTTAGTGGCAACTTTGTTCTTACCTGGCTGTGGTCTTTTTGTTCCACAACCGATTCCTACTCCTACTCCCGTTTCTTCACCAATTACTTTTACTTCGGTGCCGACTTCTACCCCCATTCCTACTCCTACTCCCGTTTCTTCACCAATTACTTTTACTTCGGTGCCTACTTCTACTCCCATTCCTACTAAAACTGTTACACCTTTGCCTACACGCACTCCTACTGCTACACCTACCTCAACCGCAACTCCAACAAGTGAACCGAAAGTTTTGTTGGATTCGTCAGTACTATCTTTCGCAGATCAGTTAAGTTCATGCGTAAAATACAAATCTCAATTTATTCATCCGTTTTTCGGAGAAACCCTGGAAAAAGAAATTTTGGGAATAATTGCTGGAAAATGTAATTATATCGAACAAATGCCAAATGGCGGTAAAATGGAATGTAAATACACAGAGAGTGAGAGAAAGGCCGTAGCTCAGTATTACAAAGATTTGGAGGCAGCGGAGTCTATTGGAACAAGTATAAACGCAGACCTTGGAAGCGGTGGGCAGAAATCAACATATACAATAGACGGTAAAGTAGTAGAAAATCCTTTGCAAGAAGCAATGGATAATGGTGTGTGTGTAATTTCTGGTTATTAGAATCCACATTATATTTGCTTGCCGAACGCATATTGTCTAAGCAGGTGGCTTGCCATGAGCGAGCGGAGCCCCGAAGGGGACCCTTTGGGTCGAGTGGTTTATGGAGCCCTTGATCGGAATCGAACCGATGACCCCGTCCTTACCATGGACGTGCTCTACCAGCTGAGCTACAAGGGCGGATGAAATTTAAAATTATAAATTCTAAATTCTAAATTGAAAATGAGGAATGAAATGGCTGTCCGTTCGTGCTTTTGTGTCGAGTGCACGGTGCTTCGTGTACTGATCAATAGTAGGAAATGGCTGCGCCATGTACCTGAGCGCAGCGAATGGTACATGGTAGCAGGGGGCGGAGTCGAACCGCCGACCTCGGGCTTATGAGTCCCACGCTCTAACCAAATGAGCTACCCTGCCAAAAGCTCCACTACTATAAGAAAGTTGGCTTAAGTTGGCAAGGAAATTTTAGGTTTTCTTACCATTTTCTAATGTCGTGTTCTTTGGCTATTTCTTGAAAAACACGTTCTTTGTCTGCGTTCCAATCATTCATGTCGAAATCGATAAACTGGATTCGTTTTCGCTGTTCGTCATACATAATGTTTGGTGAAGTGAAAAAACGTACTTTGTTTCGATCAAATTCTTCGAGATTTTCCTCTTTAGAAAGATGTCCTACATCTAGTTTCACATCCAGAGTGTCTTCACGAAGACCAAGTTTTTTACAGGTATCTATAATTAACTGTTTTAAACTGACATAAGCCTTGTGAGCCTCTTTGAGATCCTCTATGACTTCGGGACGCATCTTCTGTTCAGGGGACAATTGTTGAAAAGTGCTACCCTGCACTCGATGTTGAATTGTCATTACTGACAGATAACTATCGGTTTGTTCAAATGAAGCCTGTTTTCTTTTAAATTGACGTCTCCTTTCACCTAGTAAAAATTTTGTGGTCGGGATCCAGCGATTAAGAAAATGTCGAAGGAGGGCATATTTTTTTCTTAGATATTCTACTGATTCTGGTTTGGGTACATATGCATCTACTGAGTATTTAACTACATAGCGACTTTTATCTATATCTTCAGTGTAGACATTGTTATCTTGTCCTGAACCTACCCAATGCTCTTTTTGTGAATAACGAAAGATGCTTTTTAATTTTTCACGTTGGCGAGTTTTGTAAGTTTCCATTTGCCCCAACAAACTTTTCATTTCAACTCTTTCTTCAGGAGTTAGAACACCACTCGTTTTGCGTAACTCGCGTAATTCCTCTGGCGTTTTACCTGCCTTGTACTCCATGGCTTTAAAAGCAAGATCACTGTATCTCTTACGCCAAGCTTCATATTGTTTACTTGCTGCCATGTCAGAAAAGACATACATGGCAATATGTTCATTGTCTGTGGTAATACGCGAGCGAAAATGATTGCCGTTCTTCTTCATAAGATTAACTTCTTATAAGTTTACCATGTTTTTTAACAATCTGATATGCAACTAAAAGAAGATCTATCCTAGCGTAAATAAGCTATAAAACCAAATTATAATTTTTGCCGACGTAAGGTGAGAGCATTGATGGCAACAATGATAGTACTGAGTGACATAAAGATTGCTGCTAAAGCTGGTTCTAGAATGATGCCATATGTAGCTAAAGCTCCAGCCCCTAAAGGTAAGGCAATGGCATTGTATCCGGTGGCCCAAAAAAGATTTTGAATCATCTTGGTGTACGTCAGCCGAGAGAGTTTGATGATTTTCACAATGTCTCGCGGGTCATTTCTTACGAGAATAATTCCTGCTGATTCGATGGCAACATTGGTACCAGCGCCGATAGCAATACCCAGATCAGCTTGAGTAAGTGCAGGGGCGTCATTCACCCCGTCACCAACCATAGCTACTTTTTGACCTTTTTCTTGGAGGATCTTTACCTTGGCTGCCTTCTCATTAGGAAGAACTTTGGCGAAATATTCATCGATATGAAGTTCAGTAGCTACCCAATTGGCAACTTCATCACTGTCACCGGTAATCATCGCTACTTTTATATGCTGAGCTTGTAATTGCTTAATCGCTTCTCGGGATTCTTCACGAATAATATCTCCCAGTGCCAAAGCTCCCATGAGAATGTTGTCTTTAAGGACGAAAATGATGGTTTTGCCTTTTTTGCTTTCTTTTTCAATATCTTTCTTGATTGCCTCGTTTAACTTGATGTTGGCTTCTTCGACAAGACGCAAGCTCCCCACAGCTACTTTGTGCCCTTCAATCATTGCTTTCACACCTTTGCCGGGGATGCGACCAAAGTCTGTGACGGAAATCAGGGAAATGTTTTTCTTTTTTGCTTCCTCGACAATGGCATGGGCGATGAAATGTTCTGAATGAGCATCTACTGAGGCGGCTAATTGCAAAACTTCTTGTTCGTCTTTTGCTTGGACCTGCCAAATTTTTTCAACACCATATTCACCTTTAGTTAAAGTGCCGGTCTTATCAAAGAGAATAATATCGACCTCACGAGCAGCTTCCAAAGCTAATCTTTGCTTGATAAGTAGGCCATTTTTTGCGGCCTTGGTGGTAGAAATGGATGCTACCAATGGTACGGCTAATCCTAAAGCATGAGGACAGGCGATCACTAATACTGCCACCAAACGTTCAGTAGCAAAAACAATACCGGCATTGGCGATCATCCAAGCGACAAAAGTAACTCCTCCAGCACTGATAGCAATGATAGTCAGATAAAAAGCAGCTCGATCAGAAAGAATTTGTAAGCGAGATTTAGATGCTTGGGCTTCCGCAATCAGGCGCTGTACACCAGCCAAGAAAGTATTTTTGCCGATTTTGGTAACGGTAACCTTGAGCATGCCATCACCATTGATTGTACCGGCAATAACTTCATTGCCGATATTTTTTTTCACTGGTTTTGATTCACCAGTGATCATCGATTCATTGACATCAGATTTGCCCTCGCTGACAGTACCATCAGCAGGGATTTTCCCTCCGGGTCGGACTAGTACAATGTCACCAGCTTTTAATTCTGCTAATTGAATTGTTTTAGTTGTCGCACCGGTTACGACTTCAGCTGTATCTGGTAAAAGCTTAGAGAGTTCTTTTAATGCACCTTGAGCGCCTTGTACTGCGCGCATTTCTAAATAATGTCCCAGTAGCATGATGGTGATCAGGGATGTCAGTTCCCAAAAGAGAGTTCCCCCTGTACCGGAAAAAGTGGCGTAAAGGCTAAAAAGATATGCTGCAGAAATTGCCAAGGCAATCAGCGTCATCATACCTGGAAGTTTCGCTCTTAATTCTCGCCAGGCACCGGTAATAAATACCCAACCGCCATAGAAGAAAACGATAGAACCGAAAATGAGTGAAAGATACTGTGAACCGAGAAACAGTGGTGCTTGCCACCCCAGAAGAACATTCGGTAAATCTGAGTAAAGAACAACAGGGATAGTCAAAAGTAAACTGATCCAAAACTTACGAGCGAACATCCTTAAACTGTGACCTGTATGTTTGTCATAGGAATCATGGGCGTGGTGTTTATGATGTTCGTGACTTGGTTTTCCCTTTATTGGTACGAGATTCATGCCACACTCAGGACATAAACCTGGCTGGTCACGGACGATTTCTGGATGCATGGGACAAGAATACATGAAATTTAAAATTTAAAATTGAAAATTATCAATGAAAAAAGAGAAGAAGTGGTGCAATAATTATTGTTCGTGGGCTGACATTTCTTCTGCGCTCATTGATGAATGCTCTACAATTCCAGGTTGAACGGTGAATGTGAAAGGGAAGGTCTGGATACTATCGGCGTTATTTACTTGGAGGAAGGCAGTATAGGTCCCAGCAGTAGGGAATGTGGTCATGAATTTTAACTTGCCGTCACTTTGTGCATTATCAACAGGATGCACATGAAGATACAATTCTGGCTCATTGTGTTTCAAAATAACTACATGGCCAGCGGCACCGAGATAGGGTTTTAAAGTTGTTAGTTGTTTATTATCTTTTTGGAGGTCAAATGTCAGTGTAGTATCTTTGCCTGCTTTTTTAGGATCTGTATTTATTGTTGCAGTGATATCGTCTTGAATGGATTTATTGTCTGGACTAAGACTCGGAAAGTTTTTGTCTGATGTAGCATTTCCTATCGTAATGACGCTAAATAATGCCTTCTGAGGTTGATCTGTGACTTTGAAATCTGCGTATACATAATAAACACCTTGTTCAGGGAACTTTACCTTTACTTGCCAGAGCTGATCGCCATGCTCTGGATGTAAGTGTTGAAAGTGACTGAGATTATCTTTGACGACGATGAAATGAATTTTCTTTTCATGAACAATTTCTAAATCATCTTCAAAAATAAACGATCCATCGTCATTCTTAAGAATAAATCCAAGTTCTTTTTCACTGGGACTATCAAAATTCTTGCGCTCGAAAATAATGTTTTTGCTGGCAGATTTTTCTATAGGATTAGTTTCACTGCAGGCAGTGAGTACGAGGGGGAGTACAAAGATAAATAGCAGGATTTTTTTCATAGTTTTAAAAGAATTTTTTTACTAATTTCAATATACCTTGTTTCCAGGGTAGGCGATGAGAAATTCCTGACTGACCAGAAAACTTATCAAGATTGTCTAAATACCAGTGATAATTGCGAATCAAAGCTTGTTTATTAGAATATTTCGGTTTAAAACCCAATTTCTTTTCGGCTTTTTCGATAGAGACAAAAGAGTCTTTTGACGCTGTCTCATACACCCATTTATAAAGGGGTGAGAGATGCAGGAATTCTAATACTCTCAGTGCCCAAATCATAGGACTAGCTGGAAAGCCAGTAATCTTTTTACCAAAACCAGCCTCATCGAGTACAGCTTGATAATCTTCTTTCATGGTCGTGAATTCTTTGGCCCCGATATTGAAAGTATCATTAGCTATCTCTTTGTCTTTGGTCATGCAGAGGAAAATTGCTTCACATAAATCTTTGACATCGAGTAATTGATAACGATTATTGCCTTTGCCAATCATAGGAAAACCTTTGCCGTCTTTCGCCCAGTCATAAAATAGGGCGAAGACACCGAGACGCTCTGGACCGATAAAGGATTTCGGACGGACAATCGGAATGCACATACCGCGAGCACGATATTCGAGACAAATATGCTCAGCTTCAATCTTGGCTTTGCCGTACGGACCAACGCCATCTAACCGATCAGTTTCTTTGAGAGGATGATGATCAGGGATGCCATACACAGCTGTCGAAGAAACATGAATCATTCGATCCACACTGTGATTATAAGCTGCTTCTAAAATATTCTTTGTACCATCAATGTCAGTACTGAAAATATCTTTGGGTTTATAAAGTGGAAGAGCAGCGGCAGTATGAACGACAATATTGATATCCTTCATAGCATTGTTCACTACTTCGATATTACGAATATCACCCTCAATCCAATCAATTTTATTTTTTTCAGGGTAATCAAAAGGAACGATATCGAGAGATCGAATCTTATATCCTTTCTCAAGGAGATAGCGAATCAAATTGATCCCCAAGAAACCAGAACCGCCAGTAATGAGAACATGCTTATGCATTGCAAGATAGGAAATAGGAAATTGGGCTTTTGTTGTTGTTTATGTTCGTAGTATAGGAATGATCAGAAAAACTGTCGAATGCAGAATAGTAAAAAATTATCGATTACCAATTATCAATTATCAATGAACTAAAAGAACGATGAACTCGTCATGCCGAAGCCCCGCATAGCGGGGTTCGAGGCATCTCGTGGTAAGACTGTCCGGTTGTCATGGAGAAATATTTCATCTCAAAGCATGCCCTGGTTCCACTGAGTCACCACGAAGTGAGCGCATCGAAGGGAGATCCCTCGAATTCTCCCTCTATTAGCTACTATTGGTCCAATAAACGTAAATATTCGGGATTCGCTTCGGGAAGACAGGACCCACCTTTATTCCTTAAGTTATAACTTTCCTATATATTGTTTTCAGATAAATTCTCTTTATGAAACAAGCGATTGTTGGTTTATCAGTTGGAATTTTATTAGTTGTCGGCGGTTACTTTGGTTATCAGTATTTATATCCTGCACAACCAATTGAACAAACTGAGAAATATCATGTCCATAGTGATTTTGCTGTTTTTATTGATGGGGAAAGATTCAACTTTGCTCAAGAAAAGTATATGACCAGCACTGATATTTGTAAGTTGGAATATCAAACTCGCTATATGCACCTCCACGATGAGAATGGTGATGTAGCTCATGTACATAAGGAAGGCCAAACATGGAAAGATTTTTTTCAAACACTTAGTTGGACTCTCACTGATGATTCTCTGGCAATGGATGATGGTAAAGTATATAAAAACACTGCAACTAAAAAATGGCAGTTCTTTGTAAACGGCAAAGAAGTAAATTCAATCCAAGACTATCAATTTCAAGATCTCGACCAAGTCCTCATTACATATGGCATTGGGGAGCAAAAAGAAATCGAAAAAGAGTTGGGAATGGTAACAAAGAAATCTTGTATCTATTCAGGCAAATGCCCAGTTCCAGAGGGCGTGAAGTTACCAGAGGAACATTGTGGTTCGGAAGAGTAACAAACTAGGAAGAGGGCGTAGCGAGGAAATTATCTCGTTTGTTCTTCGACAACAACGCCGGCTTTAATAAGCGCCTGGAAATGTTCAGGGCGAAAGCGAAAAAGGAATTCAATGAGTTTGCCACGGATGAACTTGGCCTCCAAACCCTGACGAGTAGCGAAGCGTAATATTTCCTCTCGTACTAATGTAATTTCTTCCGCATTTTCTACAATTATTTCGATTTCTGCTATTTGATACATATCATTGGCACTTCTATCACCATTCGGAGAGAAGTAGGCGGTGTCTAGATCGATTCGGAAACTGCCTTTTGCGTAACTGCGGCGATTGGTCTCTATTTTGGCGAATGGTAAAAAACCAAGGGCTTTCAAATCCTCCTTAAGATTACCATGGGGTAGTATTTCCAGAGCCTGGCATATTTCTTCTTCTTGCTCTAATTCATCATACGTATTTACGGTAGAAGTTCTGGGCCAGTTCCTGGGCAATTTTAAATTCCATTTACCATTGCGCTGACGAAGCCAGCGGTCTTTTGTGGTTAATGAATAGTCTGAGTTATCAAAGTAAATATCAATCAAGTTCTGCTGGCTCATGAAATGTGAGCCTTCCAGTAATCTTTCTTCTTGTCCATCACTAAGTAAATATTTCTGCTCTACCTCGATTTTTTTCGCCATAAATTTAATTAAATAAGGACTCAGTCTAGCCCACTTGTTTCGGTTTGGCAAAAAAGAAAATAAAGAGAGACAGCAGAGCACATAATGAACTAAACAGGAATGTCACTTGAGGCGAAAAAGTAGACCATAGGACACCAGCGATTACCGAAGCGAATAACGTAAATATGCTGGTGACTGTCTGCAATAATCCATAAGCAGTACCAGCTTTTTCTGGTGGAATGAATGAGCCAATGAAGGCTTTGGATACAGCATCGGTAAAGGCAATGTAAATCCCATATACACCAAAGAGTAACCAAATGAACTGCAGGTTGGTATTGAAAGCGAAACCAAGGTGTACGAGTGCGTAAATCACAATACCTATTAGAAATATTTTGCGTGTACCGATTTTGTCGGAAACATAGCCTGCGGGTGTAGAGAGAAGTGTGTAAACAAGGTTATAAAAAATATAAACAAGAATGACTGCTGATATACTGAGTCCCAAATCTTTACTGCGTAAAATCAAGAATGTATCAGAACTATTTCCCAATGAGAATAAGGCCATACCCAGCAAGAAGATAATGAAGTGGCGAGGAAAATCACGAAAGGAAATCTTGAACGGTCCTTTACTGGTGAGTACATGTTTTTTAGTTTCCTTAATAAAGAAAAATAAAAGCAGGGCAAATATCGAGGGAATGACAGCAATGTACAAAACCATACGGATATTGTCGGGAAATGCTTGTAACAATATCAGTGCGATCAAAGGTCCAAGCACGGCTCCAGCAGAGTCCATGGACCGATGTAAGCCAAAAATCAGGCCTTTGTTGGTTTCGTCTGCTTGTTCCAGGAGTAAAGCATCACGAGCACCAGTACGGAGGCCTTTACCAAATCG
>CAZGLA010000101.1:0-5068 GCA_964526575.1 uncultured Candidatus Peribacteria bacterium
GCGAATGAATTGGTTTAACTCGCGGCCTTCTATGCTGCCACTGATCGAACCAGAGAGATCTTTGCGACCGGCAATTTCACCTTTTTCGAACCGTTTGAGTAATTCTGAGAGTAACTGAGAAGCCTGATGTGCTTTGGCTACGTCGACAGTATTGGTCTGAGGGTCAAAAGGTAAACTAGCTAATTCTTGAGCCCAAGCGCGGATAGCATTGGGATTGGTAATGTTTTGACGGACACGATTCAAAATCCAACGATTCAGTTGTTTCTCATATTTTCTAGGGTCAAAATGTTGTAAATCTTGTATGTCCTGCGGGATTGCTTCACCAAACATTGTTCGGCCTGAATATAGTTTTGATAATTCAGTAAGGTGCGCATTTTTATTGGCCTTAAGCATTTCTTGAATGGCGCCATTGTACATCGCTTCATTTACCGCATCTTTCAAGACTGATACACCAGCAAGTATGGCAATTTGAGGATTTAAGAAGGCAGCGGCACTATGAGCACCAGCAGCAGCTACTCCACCAGCGAGTAAGCCAGAGTGGGCGAGAGCAGTCTTAGCGAGCACGAAACTCCATTTAGTTTTTGCGATTCGACCGGCAGCATAAGGAAGACCGGTACGGCGTACTCCTTCCCATAGACCTTCTTTGATTTCACTTGATTGATAACGTGGAGAGAGACTTTCAGTATAATCAACAGCCATCGCTGCTTCAGCATGCGTTTGATATTGAGATCGAACACTTGCCAATAATTGATTCAAAGCATGATTGTGACTTGCGGATCTAGCCAGAGTTTCAGTAAATTTCTTGAAAGCTTCTAGACGATCTTGTTGTCCAGCTTTTTCTTGAGAAATTATCCCTAAGAAACTCATATAACCATTACCAACTGCGTTTAAGTATTCCTCTACCTTCTTTTGTTCAGACTCTTCTAATTTTTGGACTATGTCATTTTGGGCTATAGGTACTAAGATATCTCTACCTAAATTTTTAGCCAAGAACGAAGTTGCTTTATTTCGATCGCCATCAGTCTTACTGCGTAAAGTTTCATCGAGATGCTCATGTTTGAGTAAGCCGATATATTTTTGAATGTCAGTCTTATTTAAGAAGTTTCTTGGTCCTCTTTGCGAAGTATGATGAGCAGCAGACAAAGAGTCAGTCATGGTATCGACCATGGTAAGTAATCCGAGAACACCACCACTCAAGTTGAGTGATAGTCTTTCTTGTTTGCGTTGTTCACTGTCATTGTAACTCTTTACGAAGAAGCCACCGAGAGGCATTTTAGCTAAGCCGGGCCATTGCCAGGTGAGACCAAGGAGGCGACCACTGCCTCCACTAACGAAACCATGTTTCCAACTTTTTCGGTCGGCAGTTTTGTATTTTTCTAATAAGGCCTGTTTGCGTGTTTGTCTGTCACTATTACCAAAAGCGAATTCTGCATGTTCTTCATCCGTATATTCTTTGATCATTTTCTGCGCACCGCGTTCATTGTTGATGGCGAGTAAATCACGCAGCATTTTGATCTTCATGCCCGGGAATTGACTATCTAATTCATTAAGTACTTTGATAGTTTCCTCATCTAAACCAAAGACACGCTCTAACTTGTCAGCTTCGAGCTCACGCATTTTTTCTTTACCGCGGACAAGTCTCTCGACACTACCAATGACAGTATCTTTGACGATATTGACTGTGCCATGAGCAGCGAAGTTAACGATGGTGGCAGCAACACGAGGAAGTTTGACTACAGCAATGCTGGCAAAATGACCGGTTTCACTGGCGGCCCATGCTAATGCACCAGCACCTCTAGCGAATACATTACGTTGGAACCAATTGCCCTTTTCACGCCACTCTTGGGCCTTTTCATTGAGTTTTAAAGCAGTAACTTCACCAATACCACGAATGCCATGATCGACAGCTTTTGCTCCGCGATCGAGAAGAGCGCGGCCTTTATCTACCCAGTTACCAATACGCGCACTTAATTTGCTATACCAAAGTTGATTCTTATAAATTTCAGCGATATCGTATGATTTTTCAATTTTCTTTTCTTCTTCAACACTTTGCTCTGACAATTCACGCATAGCACTGGTATATGCTTCCGCAGTCGGGTTCATAATGTCAGTACGACGAGCAACACGTTCGGCTTCTTCCACGTTCAATATGGCATCAATCTTTTCACGTTCTTGACGAGCGAGGGCAGTCTCTTTGCTTTCCACTACTGCTTTTTGTTTATCAAGTTTTTCTTTACCCGCTTCTTCTACGGCGAGTTCAGTTTCAATCTCGCCCCGTACCTTGGTCATTTCTTTTTCAGCATCTTCAGGATTTGGTCCCCATTTTTTATTAAGTTCTTCCTGAATCATTGCCCATGTCGCTCTTAAATCATTGTCAGGAATAGAAGGACTAAAGCTGAGGGGATAAGCATTTTTTGTCAGAATTTCTAAAAGCGGTCCACTCAAGCTTGTAGGAATATTTTTACTTTTTAAGCCAACCAATAATGTACGTAGAGCTTTCACTGGATCAGCTGAGATCGCCTTGATAGACTCCAATAATTCTTTAAGATTCTTTTGGGCGTCTTCTGGTTTTTCTATAGTTGGTAATGCTTCACTGGGTAATGCTTCAGTTGGTCGCAGTGGTTTATGGATATACAGTGCCAAGGTGCGATTGTCTTTACTGGGTTCTTTGATGCCATGTTTTTTAATTTTTGCTTGATAGCCTTGAGCATCAGCTCGGCCATTAATTTTGGCAATTTCACGCTCAATCAATTGGTAGGCGAGAGCAATATTGCCTTTGGCTTGGCGAATCAAGGTGCCAATTTCTTTTGCGGATAAAGCATCAGTAATACCGTCACTACAAACAACCGCGATCTGATTTTCTTTGATCGGCATGCGATTTACAGTGATTTGGCCTTCTACCTTGTCGGCTTGTAATGTAAGCGAATTTAAAACTGTACTGTAATTACCGGGGTATTTGTGATCATCAAGAATGTCTTGAGATATTCCTTGAGTACGACCAACTTCAGTAGCAAGATTCTCATCAACAGTACGATTTACCTCCTCGCCATCGAGAGTGAAAATCATGACACGACTATCACCAGCATGACGAACACTTAATTCATCACCTTCCACTTGCATACCAGCGAAACAAACACCGGCATCTGTAGCAGATGGATCCACAGTGACAGAATTCTTAATAGCAGCTTTGGCAGCAGCTAATGCTTCATTCCAAGATTTGCCGGCTTTAAGCTCACTATCTAAGGTTTTGGTAAATTCTGCTGAAGCAATTTCACCTCCCTTATGTCCACCCATACCATCGGCAGCTACGATGACACCCTTCTCACCATTGATATAGAGTTTATCTTCTTGATTATCACGACCGCCTATATCTGTACCAGCTACTACTAAACCTTCGGCCAATCTGCCGATGATTGGTTTGGTCATCGAACCTTCTTTGCTTTCATCGATACCATCGATCACTGTACCTGGAACGGGCGTCATGGCTTCGATTTGTTCCTTAGCCAATTCTCTCTCAGCATCAGTCACTAACCCTTTTGGAGTACGACGAGGAATGCTGGGAGCGCGATAAGAAATTGGTTCGGGATTTAGCATAGGATTGAGAGATGGATTTTCTGCTGGAGTAGCCATATATAAGGATGAGGATTAGAAGGCGAGTTTGATCTTTTGTTCCTGATATATGGTCTCTAGGAGCGTATTTACTTTGTTGTCGAAATCAGCAATATTTGGGCGTAAGAATGTATCTATTTCTGTTTGGGAAGAAGCATTCTCCTTCATTTCTACAAGCTTTGCAACAGCTGCATCATCTAAACTATTCAGTACGAAATCATCGAGTCGTAAGCGCACCGAACTAAACAGTGCCGGAGCGTAGCTGGTTTGGCTGACACTATCCATATGCGAGTCATTCGCTACCCGAGCGACAAGAGCAGTGGCGACAGTGTCTCCTAAAAAACTATATGCTTTAGCGTTTGAGGGATTTTCCATGGGGTGACAAATTAAAATACTTCATATAATTATAAGTCAGTTTAGAAGATATGGCAATACTCGAACAAACGAACAATTCTCAATCGTGAGTTGTGAATCGTGAATTGTTTCGTTGTCATCCCGAAGCGATCCTGAGCGATCCCGCCCATGCGGGAGAGTCGAAGGGAGTTCGAGGGATCTCTTTGAGATGTAGCTTTTTGACTACCGGACAGGACTTACCACGAGATGCCTCGAATCATCCCGCATGAGCGGGATGACTTCGGCATGACAGAACCGAGTTCGATTGATAATTCTGGACGGTTTCACCGTCCGATAAAAACTTTCTCCGGTATACGCAGATCTATATATTTGATCGGTTTGGCATTTTTTTGAATTTCCGGGTAAATAGCAGTCAGCTTACTCAGCTGGGTATCGACGGTCAATTTGATATCAAACCATAGAGCAAAGCCTTGGTCGGTCATATAATGGATTTCTTGCCTTTGGGGGAACCATTCTGCTTGGGTGATGACGAAACCGACTTTTTGCTCAATTGCTTGCTTGCCTACGATGAAATAGAACACCTGCTCAGAGGAGAAGAGTTGTTGATTCAAGTAAAAAGTATCCAATATGCCATTCTCATCACTATGAATAATTACCTTAAGTAGTGGCATATCGAGACTAGCAATGGTTTTGACAATGACTCCATTTTCATTGACCAAGGCAAAGGTGGTCTTGCTGGGCAAAGCCAGGACAATTGGTCTTTCCGTGACGCTGATTTTGACTGTTTCTGGATAAATAATAGTAGTTCCCACTTCGCTGAGCCGCGGTATACTGCCCAGTCCATGACTACGGATACTATAGGAAGAATTAAGAAAAATATTTTTTCCTACTAAATATTGAAAACTGGATTCAACAATAGCATCATCCAAAGAAGTTATGGGGCTGATATTATCGACGATCACTTCTTTTATCCGAAATACCGGTGAGAAAAAAAGTGTGTATATAGCAATGATGAGCGAGGTACTTACCAAAATTAAGGCAATAAGAGATTGTCTTCTTTTCCGTCGTTCGGGATCGACATTGCTTATGCTTTGTTCGATTTCAT
>CAZGLA010000102.1:0-8382 GCA_964526575.1 uncultured Candidatus Peribacteria bacterium
AAGGTCACTAAATTGTCACAGCTCGCCAATTGCTGATAATATTTGATCTTATCGATCTGATCATCAATATAACTGTCAGGAATAAAGGCAGTGATCGGTAATTCTATCAGGGTTTCTTCTTTGGGTTTATTGATGAAGTCAATCTGACTCTTACCAGACTTAATATTTTCTATTGCCTGCTTGAGCATCCTGGTAAAATGCGTCACACCAATAGCATTGATACTGCCATGTTGCTTAGCACCCAAAATATCTCCCGCCCCCCGAATTTCTAAATCACGCATCGCGATTTGAAAACCACTGCCGAGCTCAGAAGCTTCGACAATGGCACGAAGACGCTTCTTGGCGGTATCATCTAATTTCTGACTATGATACAAGAAATAAGCATACGCTTGCGTCTTACTGCGACCGACCCGACCACGCAATTGATATGCTTGTGCCAATCCCAAACGCTCAGCATTGTCCACAATCAACGTATTGGCATTGGGCAAATCAATGCCATTTTCGATAATAGTAGAGCTGATAAGGACATCGTATTTGTGGTCTTTGAAACTCAAGATACGATTTTCCAAATCTTCATTCATGAGTTGTCCATGTGCTACCACAAAACGAGCTTCGGGTACCAAAGACTGCAACTTTTCTTTCATGCTATCGATAGTTTGTACGCGATTGTGCAGGAAATATACCTGACCCTTTCTTTCCAATTCCCGCAATATAGCTTCCCGAATAAATGACATACTAAAACGACGTACCTCAGTAATGACCGGTAAACGTCCCGGCGGTGGGGTAGCAATAGTAGAGATATCGCGAAGTCCGGAAAGACTCATATTCAGTGTACGAGGAATCGGTGTAGCTGTCAGTGTGAGAATATCAACACTGTGACGTAAAGATTTGAGTTTTTCTTTTTGTTTTACACCAAAACGCTGTTCCTCATCGATAATAACTAAACCCAAGTCTTTGAATGCAATATCCGGCTGAAGTAAACGGTGCGTGCCGATAATGATATCTACTTCGCCTTTCTCAAGTTTCTCCAGAGTCACTTTCTGTTCTGCTGCAGTATTAAAACGCGAGAGCATGCCTATTTTGATACCAAAAGCTGACATTCTTTTTTCAAAAGAGTGAAAATGTTGATCGACCAAAATGGTTATCGGTGCCAGAACTGCCACTTGTTTACCATTGATATAAGCCTTGAAAGCTGCTCGCATCGCTACCTCGGTTTTACCAAATCCCACATCACCACAGAGCAACCGATCCATGGGCTTTTCTCTTTCCATATCACGTTTAATTTCTTCTATGGCTTTCAGCTGCCCGGGAGTCTCTACATAACCAAAAGCTTCATCAAACTCTTTCATACGTTCATCTTCCACATGGTAGGCATAGCCTTTCGCTGTCTCACGTAAGGCATAGAGTTCCAAAAGCTCTTTGGCAATTTGCAGGCTTTCCTTCCGAGCCTCAGAAGTAACTCTCGTCCAATCCCCAGAACCTAAGCGCGTCAGTGGTGGCGCATATTCACCAGTAGCACCGATGTATTTATTGACCTTATCTGCTTGTTCTACAGGCACAAACAATTTATCACCCTTAGCATAGTCCAAATGCAGATATTCACGAATGACTGAATCAACTGTTTTCTTTTCTACACCTTGGAAAAGGGCCAAACCATGATCAATATGTACAACCAAATCACCAGGGTTCAAACTGGCCAAAAAAGCAGCATCGACTTGCGACTGATAAAATTTCTTAGGTTTTTGAAATTGACCAAAAATTTCTTGGTCGGTAATTACCAAAACGCGTAAGCCGACATTTTGGAAAGCGTCGGGAAATTGTAGTGATTGTGAACTAAAAGTTTCCCCGGTAACATTCTTGGCAGCTTTGGCTTCAATGAGATGTACATACTTCAAATCCTGATCAGAAAACCCCTGATCAATGAGTAGTTGCCAGATCTTCTCAGAGTCCTGGGTAAAGATAATCACTTGCCAATTCTCATGCACTTTTCCTTTAAGGTTGTTGGTAAATTCCAAGGGATTATGAAAACGCAGTACTGAAGTAAAGTGAAGATCGAGAGTATCTTCATTGGTCACATCTTCAGCAAAAGGCACAAAGTTCATAATTCTTTTTTTCTCCGGTAAATTCTCCGGCGTCACTGATAGTTCATCAAATACTACCAAACTCTGACTAAAATAATCTTTCAGGGTGGCATTGTATCCTCGCGTTTCTACAGGAAATATAGCAACTTCATCATACTCTGCACCCTTTTCCTGCGTAGCAATATTAAAATCATTGATAGTCTCAATATGATCACCAAAAAGTTCGATGCGCACCGGTTGGCTACGATTTACTGGGAAAATGTCAATAATTCCACCACGTTTGAGATAATATCCCGGATCAACAATTAAACCGTTAGATACTTGATAACCACTATCGATCAATTGATTAAAGAATTGTACAAAGTTAATTTTTTCCTTTTTCTTAAGCGTGAGTTTTGCCTGATCAATGTCATAACTTGTTGGCACTTTCAACTCTTTCAATACTTTCGGTGTGGTCACCAAAAGCGCAGGCTTACGTTCGCTGAGTAAGGCAACAAGCTTCATTACCCGCGCATGATCACTGCCAATCAAAGTATCTTCATCTAACACAAATAGATTCGGTATTTGCCATAACAACCCATCCGATTCTAAACGATCAAGCATATCAACATCATCTACCAACCACAGGACTGATTTCTTCAATAATTTTTGAATTTGAAACACAGTTAGCATCTTACTGGCCGAACTAGCGGCACCAGTAACATGAAGGATTTCACCCTTAGTGAGCTTTTCCTTATATTCTAGAGAAGGCAAAGCTAAAAGTTCACAAACAAGCGATGACATGAATAACTAAAATTCGTGCGCTCCGAAATAAGCAACACAACCGTAGTATAAATACATTACATATTTACTGCAAGCAAAAAATACCATATCCTGTGAACACTCAAACGTAAGGAAGGGTTTGAAACCCTCCGTTACAGTCACCATAGTTACTACATATGCTTTTCAGTAAAAAAATCGCTATCGATCTCGGCACGACGAACACACGCGTACATCTACAAGATAGAGGCATCATCGCTCAGGAACCTTCTATTCTCGTCATTTCTGACCAGAAAAATATTCTCGCTATCGGTCAAGAAGCCAAGGTAATGCTAGGACGCACCCCGGAAATGATCAGTGCCCATCAACCACTACAAGAAGGGGCCATTGCCGATTATCGAGTCACTGAAGGACTACTTCGTCACTTTATCAATAAAGCCGTGGGACGCTTCCGGCTGATCAATCCTGAAGTGATGATTTCAGTGTCTGCCGGTATCACCAGTACTGAACGCCGTGCGGTGATTGATGCTGCCATATCAGCGGGCGCCCGTGAAGCTTACCTAATCAAACATCCTCTCGCTGCTGCCATTGGGGCCAATATTCCCCTTTCTGAACCGCTGGGAAACTTTATCGTGGATATCGGTGGCGGTACGACTGAAGTGGCCGTGCTGTCTTTGGGAGGTATCGTCGTCTCCGAATCTGTTCGTGTCGGTGGCAATAAATTTGATGAGGCCATCACTGAATATGTGCGTAAACAATATGGCTTATCGATCGGACCGAGAACCGCTGAAGAAATCAAAATCAATATCGGTAGTGCTATGCCCATGAAAGAACCACTGAAAATGAATATTCGTGGTCGCGATCTCGTGAGTGGTTTACCCAAAGTCATCGAAGTAAATACCAATGATGTCGTCAAAGCTGTCACTGATGAATTGGAAAAGATTATTTTGGCAATAAGAAAAGTCTTGGAACAGACTCCCCCTGAACTCAGTGCTGATATCATCGATCACGGCATTGTGCTTTCAGGTGGCGGTGCTCAACTGCGCAATTTGGCTGAGCTTATCAGTCATCATACGGGTGTACCAACCATTGTCGTGGAAGAACCTATGCTCTGTGTCGTTCGTGGGGTGGCTGTAGCTCTGGAAAACCTCGAATCCTATAAGAGAAGCCTCATCGGAAGTAAACACTAAAAAGTTTAAAGTTAAGAGTTTAAAGTTTAAAATTAAAAGTTATCAAAGTGAAAAAAAACTTTAGCTTTGTTTTGCTTCTCACCTTACTGGTGTTACTGCCGTGGCATGCGTTTTTGAAGACCTGGTTTTCTTCATTGTTCCTCGGAAGCAATGCTGATTTTCTTCCGGCTATTAGTAATGTCTTAAGTCTCTGGAAAGAAATCCTGCTGATTATTCTCATAATAATTTTCTTAGTCGTAATCAAAATCAAAAACTTCTGGCTACAATTCAAAAAAGATCACTGGTTATGGTTAGGAGCTTACATTGTTGCTCTCCTCCTTTTTGCTGGCCTCCAAGCACCCAGTTTGCCAGCGCTGGTCTTGGGTATGCGTACAGATTTGCTTTTTGTACCAGCATTATTTCTAGGAATCTTAGTCGCCAATACCATCGATACAAAACAATTCAGGACTCTGGTTCGAGTTAGTATTATTTCATTAGGTATCGCTGTAAGTGTAGGTATTTTCGCTTGGATTCTCTTTCCTACTATTGGCCTTAGTTTTGGCTATAGCCCTTATGAAAGCTCCTTTGTCGAGAGTAAACCCTTGCCCGTTTATCACTGTCTCTTCATTGATGACCAATGCATTCCTCGTCTACAAGCTACATTCTCCGGACCGAATCAGGCTGCTAGTTTGATGATTCTGTTATTAGGTCTTTTCGCATTCACGATTCAGCCTTCGACAAGGCTCAGGCCAGGCTCGCGATTCACAATTCTTCATCTTTCATATCTTCTTCCACTTCTTGGATTAATCTTAACTTTCTCTCGGTCAGCAATCATAGGCGCTGTCATCAGCAGTTTTATGCTTATCCCTAGGAAAGTGTTTTTGATAGTTCTCAGTAGCATTGTGGTTTTAACTGCTGGCGTGTTTGTTCTTAAATCAGATCTGATTACCCATGGTCTCTCTTCATCAGAACATTGGGACAAAACTATTTCCGGAGTACAGCATGTTCTCGAAAAACCATTTGGCTCTGGTTTTGGTACAGCCGGTCCAGTTTCACGTCGTTTGTTCGGAGAGGACAATGCTCTCATCAGTGAAAATTGGTACTTACAAATTGCTGAAGAAGGAGGCATCATTCCTGCTCTCCTCTTGGTTATCTGGCTCGTTATGATGATTTATTCACTCATGAAAAGCTCAGATAAATTTTCGAAAGTCATGGCCTTTGTGCTTTTGGCTACATCGATACAAGCATTCTTTCTCCACCTATGGGAAGACAGTGTCATCACTATGCTGATTTGGTTTTGGGCTGGCTTGGCTATTCACTATCAAAAAGACTTCCCCATTCCTCGTCAGTTGTCATAGATAGTGCCGAGGTTCTTTGCGAAATATATTTACGGTCATGTGCTGAAAGAGGCATTATATCATCTACATCACCAATAGGATCGGCACCCTCGCTTATGTCTTCTCCCTCCTCATTGATATCTTTCTCATCCTCGTTGATATCTTTCTCCTCCTCATCAATGGGTGTGATAGGCCTACCTAAAATCTCTCTAACTTTTTTACGTTTTCCCTTGCGTTTTGGACCGCCAAAAGTAATTTCAGAGCTTTTAACGTGGCCAATTTTTCTAGGCATAATAAGTAATAATTAAAACTAGACAATAGGCTACCATATTATCAATACAAGTCAACGAAAGGCCGCTTATTTTTACTACTCGCGAAGCGGAAATTTTATGCTACAATATTGGCAATATTTCTTTAGATTGTATATGGCAGAAAATGATTTTTCCATTGGGCCCAGAAAGTATGAAGGTGTGATTGTTTTTTATCGTATGCTCTCCGGTATTGTCGGTGGCCTAGCTGGCGGACTGATTATTTTGATTGGACTGATTTTGGCTGGTTCTTTGCTCACCGCTCTTGCTGATCCTACCGCTTTTGTGTCTCCTTTCGCTATATTTATGGCCGTGAGTGTACTGTTCTTGGCAGGTTTGGTAAGCAATGGTCTCAGTGTTTTTCTGATGAGCTTGAATGATCAGGACAAATATCAGAATCCTTACCGCGGACTTTTGCAGGTAGCCATTATCAATATCGTTATTTTCGTTATTAGCATTGGAGCATATTTTATCGCCCGCTCCATCAATATCAACTTCATGATGGCAGTTGCTTTGGTACAGTTCATTTCATCTGCTTTAGCATCTACATTTGTCTTTAGCGCAGTCACTGTACGCCCCAGTGAATTCGTCATCGAAATTTATGGCGGTTTTATCAGTGTACTTTTGAGCCTTGGTTTGGCTACATTGGTCTATTATGTGGGCAATGAAATAGCCCTCTTTTTTGGTCTACCAATAATCATCTGGTTCTGTATCGGTTTCTTCGGCGGCCTTACTGAATTTTTCTATTATCAACTCTACCGCCACACCGGCGTCGATGTTCTAGAAACTGGCGATACAGATTATCAAGCAGAAGACGATGAAGGTTTTGATGAAACAAAGAGCTAAAGCAAGTTCTAAGTTCTATATTCTAAGTTGGGGTGCTAAGGTAAAAAAGAAATGCTACAGTGGTCGCGCGTACGACCCTGTAGTTCAACGGATAGAACGAGGCACTCCTAAGGCCTAGATAGTGGTTCAATTCCCCTCAGGGTCACCACGAGTCCCGTCCCGCGCATGCGGGAGGACGAGTCTTATACTTATCCTCATCCTTAAAGTTCATATTGAACGTCAAATGTTCAAAGAAAAGAATATAAATTTTTTCAGAGTAAATCCTTCGACCCCATAGTTTAACGGATAGAACGAAGCCCTCCGAAGGTTTAGATAGAGGTTCAATTCCTCTTGGGGTCACCACAAACCACTTGCTGCGCTCGGGTTCGTGGCACGCCACCTCTTATTTCATTGATAATTGATAATTTTCAATTGTTAATTGTTTAGCTTCTCCAATACTGAAACCATAGCAAGGCATTAAAATATGCCTGACTAATTGGCACACCTGTTAATAATGGATAAAAACAGATAAACCACAGGACGAAGAGCCCTAAAATAATTGGTACCGCTACTTTCCCCTGCTTGGTCTTCCATAATTGCCACAGAGTAAGACTGAGCAGTAGCTGCCAAACAATAGCGACACCCATGAAGTAATAGAGAAAAGACACCCGACTAATAAAAATCCAAGGAATATACATCAAAATACTGCTGATACTGAGACACCATTGCCAGACATTCTTGGGCCAAACAAAAAATGTTGTGTAAATGAAAACCACAAGAGCTGACCACCAAATGAATGGATTACCAATAGTAATAATTCCGTAATATAAACCGTTTTCCAATTGAAAATAATTCCAAATGGGACGGACTATAAAGGGCCAAGTCCACCACTGCGATCCATAAGGATGGGTAGCTGTGAGATCGCGGCTGAAAATGTAGGCTTGCTTATGCCAAGTAACGAAAGCGTCCCAAACATTGGCAAATGGCTGTGCAATATCTCGCGATAATTGCTGCCAATTTCCACCTTCGCCTAAAAAAGTAAGAACGTACGTTCCAGAGGCAATTAAAAGCAAAATAAACAAACCAATAAAAGGATAGGGAATGATGAGTTTTTTCCAATGAAAAAGTAACCAAATAAAACAAAGAATGAGAGCTGCTAATCCCAACCATTTAACCGCTACTGCAAAACCGACAAAAACAGCTGCCAAAAGTAAATAGAGAAATTGTTTCTTGATAGTCTTTTGTTCGAGAGCAATCACAAAGAATAAAAAAGCGGCAAAAACAAAAAAATACATGATGCCGTCCATGAGTCCCAGACGACCGTAAACAAAAAGTATACCGTCAACGCTAGTTACCAGTAGAGTGATAAATGCTGCCTGCCAAGATTTGGTAAATCGCCAAGCTAATTGCCATAGAACTGTCAGTAAGCCCATGTTAAAAAGATACGGCACAAAACGCCAACCAAAGGCATTATTGCCAAATAGCCATTCGCCCGCAGCAATGAGCCATTTCCCCAAAGGTGGGTGAATATCAAAAAACGCTTGACCAGTGAGATATTTTTGAGCAAAGACAGGAAAATATACCTCATCAAAAACTGGGTCAGATGGGATGTTTAAATGCCAGGCACGTACAATGGCCAAGATAATAAAAAGTCCTAATGCTGCAGTATACCAAGGGTCCCACTTACGGAGCTGCTGCAGAAAAGAATTTTGAGCCATGTTCAGGAAAAAGTTTGCCTCTGTGGTAAGCCGGATTCTGTCGAGGATTACTATCTATCTAGCCCCGCCTTTGCAGACGGGATCAAGCGGTGGGAGAAAAAGGTCTTATTAAACAAAGATTTTCCTTTCCCTCCATCCCACCTTGCAGCCTATAGGGTTTACCAACATTGGTCTATCACTAGACC
>CAZGLA010000103.1:0-3119 GCA_964526575.1 uncultured Candidatus Peribacteria bacterium
ATCGGTGTGACCAAGACATTTTGCGGTTCTTCATTATGAGCTCTTTGTAGTACTCGCCCGGCTAGACAGTTAAATTTTTGATCGGTTCCTCCCAGTTCCAAATCAGCACGCAGTACCACAGAATCGTATCCTTGCATGAGGGGATAGAGAAATTCATGAAGATGTACGGGCTTTCCTTCTTTCATTCTTTTCTCAAACATATCTCTTTCTAGCATCTGCTGCACAGTAAAATTAGCAGCCAAGTCCACCACTTCACCAAAGCTCATATGAGAGAGCCAGTCAGCATTATAAACCACTTCCAGTTTTTTCAGATTAAGAATCTTCCCCGCTTGATCGAGGTAGCTTTGTAAATTCGCTGCTACTTCATCATCGGTGAGTTGTTTGCGAGCTTCATTTTTGTCAGTAGGGTCGCCGATCTTTCCGGTAAAATTACCAACTAACAAAATCACATGATGACCAAGATCTTGGAATTGTCTGAGCTTGCGCAATACCACCGCATGGCCGATGTGAAGGTCTGAGCCGGTGGGATCGATCCCCAATTTAACGCGCAATTTTTTGCCGCTGAGCAATTTCTTTTTTAAGTCTTCGTATACAATAACCTCGGTCGTTCCGCGAGTGAGTAATTCAGCGATTTGAGTATCATTGAGCTTGGCCATAAAGTTTAGGAGCGTAATTTAGCGTGAACAATTTTTAACTTTTGTAGAGATTTCTCTCTACCCAGAAACCATATCATTTCAAATGCTCCCGGACTAGACTGTTCTCCGGAGAGTGCGGCCCTCACAGGCCAGAGCACATCGCCATTTTTGAGATTGTGACTAGAAATTTCCTTAATAAATGCCTGTTTTAGCTCTTCGCATATTTGGTCTTTATTTTCTAATGAAAAAGTTTCAGTTACACTCCAGTTTTGTAATATTCTTTGACCAATTTCCAATGCTAATTTGACTGTTTCTGGAGGGATCTTTTGGCTGTTGAGCAGTGACATGTCCCAGTCTTTTTGTTCCAGGAGCGGTGCAAGCAAATCGGGTATTTCGGAGAGTTTTTTACAGCGCTCTTGAATCAGAATCAATGCATGTTCCAAGAGAATAGGATCATGATCTTTGAATTTCCCTAAAAAGTTTTGGCTTTTTTCAAAGAATTTTTTGAAAGCTAATTTGCGCACATACTGCCCATTGATCCACAGGAATTTAGTGGCGTCGAACACAGCTCCACTTTTTTGTACCTTGGTAAGGTTAAATTGGTTAATGATGGTCGTTATATCTATCACTTCCTGGTTATTGCCAGGGTTCCAGCCTAGTAGGCTTAGAAAGTTGATAATGGCTTCTGGGAGATACCCTTCCTCCAGATAATCATTGATGGACACTTTATTCTGGCGTTTAGAAAGCTTGGTTTTATCGCTATTGAGAATTAAGGGCAAATGAGCAAAATGGGGTGGTTTTTGATCTCCTATAGCTTGGTAAATAAGTAGTTGTTTGAAGGTATTAGGTATATGATCCTCACCGCGAATAATGTGGGTGATTTTCATCAGCACATCATCGATAACTACGACAAAATTATACAGAGGATTATCGAGATCTTTGGCAATAATAAAATCGTCGAGTTCTTTCGTATGTTGTTCGATAGTGCCACGAATGATGTCTTTGAAACTTACTGTTCTCATTCCACCATCAACTTTTAAACGTATGACCGGAACAATACCTTGAGCAATTCTTTTTTGCTTATCTTCTTCAGTACGGCGCAGACATGTACCGGGATACCTGGGCGCTTGTTTTCTGGCCATTTGCTCTTTATGGGCTGTTTCCAATTCTTCCTTGGTACAATAACAATAATAGACCTTGTCCTCTGCCAGTAGTTTTTCTAGATAAGGACGATAGGTGGTCTTTCTTTCACTTTGGCGATAAGGACCATAAGGTCCTCCTTTTACCGGATCTTCATCCGCCTCGAGTCCCAGATTTTTAAGTCCGGTAATAATATTTTCTTCAAATTCTTTTGTGGATCTTGCCGTATCTGTGTCTTCAATTCGGATGATGAATTTGCCTTGATTTTGGCGAGCAAAATAATAATTAAATAAAGCCGTTCTCACTGTTCCTAAATGCAGTAGTCCAGTGGGTGAAGGCGCAATACGAACACGAACAGATTCAGAAAACATAGGGAATAGTGGTAGGGGTAAGACTAGGTTGAGGGGATAGATGCCAGTAGGGTATAAGAATAGTTCTAAAACTACAACCTATTCCTATTCCCTATTTTCTACCACTTGAACTACCTCTACGTCTACCACTATCCCTTATATCTTGGAGCACTACTATCTTACAGTAATTGGAAATGACCCAGTACAATCTGATCTGCGTCCGGCAAAGTCAACCACGAATGCGTTTACACTGCGTGATCCCGCTTCCGTAATTGGCGCAGTATCAAATTCTCCGGTAGTTCCTGTACTTTCTACACCGCTAGCAACAACATCGGTAACACCGTATGTCATAGCTGGTACAGAGAAAGAAGTAAATACTCTAGCATGTACAACCTGGCCAACTGAAGATGGAACGCCTGTAGGGAAACCAAAACCGGAACAAATTACTGGTCCGGCATCAGAAACATCTACTCCACTATCAATGGCAGTTCCAGTGTCGGATCCACTAGCTCCTGCGTCAACAAGTGAGCTGTCGCCAACGCTACTAGCATCACCACCATCAGTAGATCCGTCGGTAGCTACTCCGCCATCGGTAAAGCCCGCATCAAGGCCGTAGTTATAGTAATTATTTGTAGTACAACCAGCGATGCCTAATATTGATACTAATGCTGCTCTGGAGGTAAACGAACGGGGAAGAACTTTCTCGAGTAAGGTTTTTTTCATAAATTTATAAATTTTAAAGATGCAATATAACAATAAATACTAGAATTGTCAATATCTAGGATATCCTATCAACTATCGCCTATTCCTATTTACTATTCCCTACCACTCAAACTACCTCTACCCTACTCCTACTCCTATTCCGTAATTCTTATGGGCGAACTGTTAGTGTAGTACTGGGACAGTCGGCGCGTTCGCCACGAGGAGTGACCACCCAACCGAGTAGAGAATAAGAACTTGGTCCGGGAGGATTTTGGGCAGTGATAGTGGCTGT
>CAZGLA010000104.1:0-1718 GCA_964526575.1 uncultured Candidatus Peribacteria bacterium
CTGAGCTGCTCTGCTCTTTCTTGTGCTCTGCGCAAATCCGCCGCTTCATAATATTTACGTGCCGCCTCAGCACCTGCTGCTTGGGCAGCGCGATCAGGGGGAGGAATCCCTAGCTTCGCCGCCTCTTCTGTACTGAGTAACATAGCACCACCTGGACGCTCTTTCACCCCTGCATATAAGGCTCCCAATTGTGCTTTCACGTGCTCAGCACCAGCATCTATTGCGACCTTTTTGGCTGCATCGTCTTTATCTGTCGGAGCTGAGGATGGAGAAGCTTTTGCGGAAGATTTAGGGCCTTCACCAGGTTGGTTCGACATATTTATTTTTATTAGTATTAAATAATCTTCAATATATTGTATCATATTTGGGTTTTGTTCTCGACCTTCTTGACGGTGAAGAAAGATTCACCTAGTATGGTGAGTAGTAATTCACCCTTACTTTTATGTCTCTCACTTCTCGTCAGCAAGAACTCCTGGATTTTATCCATGATTATCAAATGAGCAATGGCGCTTCGCCGACCTTGAAAGAGATGCGGATCTTTTTGAAAGTGAATTCGGATAATTCTGTTTTGAAACATTTGAAAGCTTTGGAGAAAAAGGGCGTGCTCACACGAAGCAAGCGAGCCCGTGGCGTGAATTTGCTAGCTGACATCAAAGAACGTATGGAAAAACCGGATATCAAATTACCCATGTACGGTAGTGTGCCTGCCGGTGCTGCTACTCTAGAAGAGCAAGTGCCGGATACCTGGATTTCGGTGGCGGAGAATCTCGTACAACATCCTAATCAATCATATTTACTGAAAGTACGTGGCGATAGCATGCTCAATGCCGGCATTATGCCTGGTGATACCGTGATCGTACATTATGGAGCCAAGGCTCGTAATGGCGATATTGTTGTGGCTTTGATCGATGGGGAAAGTACGATTAAGAGACTGATTATGGAAGGTGGGCATGCGTATCTCAAAGCGGAAAATCCTCAATACCAAGATTTGCATCCGGTGTCTGAACTTTCTATACAGGGCATCGTGACTGCTTTGATTAGGAACTACTGATGCCTCGCCCTGATTTGTCCAATTCAGGGGCGGGACGAAGTCCTGTACCGGAGGCAGAGCCGACTGATACAGGATGGTTACGAAAGGCAATATTACATATCGACTGTAATTGTTTTTTTGTTTCTTGCGAAAGACTGCGTAATCCTGAGTTAAAGGATAAGCCACTGATTGTGGGTGGCTCTCCAGGAAATACTCGAAGAGGAGTTGTGACTTCGGCGAGTTACGATGTTCGTAAATATGGCGTACATGCTGGTATGCCTTTGTTCAAGGCCAGAAAGCTATGTCCACAGGCAACGATTCTCCTTGGTGATATTGCTTTGTACTCGGAATATTCTGAAAAACTGATAAAAATACTCAAGCAATTTAGTGACAAAGTAGAAGTGGCCTCGATAGATGAAGCCTATGTTGACCTGACTGGTTATGAAAAGCTTTGGGGAGGCACCTATCTAACTTTATTAAGTGAAATACAAAAGTCGATTGATACTATTTTAGGCATACCCGTATCTTTGGGATTAGCAGACAATAAAGTGACAGCTAAGATTGCTGCTGGCATGAAAAAACCGGGCATCACGATTGTTCCCAGTGATGAGACGCGAGATTTTCTTGGTTCGTTGCCCATTCAAGAATTTCCTGGCATTGGCCCGGCTATCAGTAAAGAACTTCGCAG
>CAZGLA010000105.1:0-5939 GCA_964526575.1 uncultured Candidatus Peribacteria bacterium
TGGATAGCGCTCACATTCAAGAAAAGGACTGGGAGTACTTACAAGAACATGGCATGCCAATGGTTAGTGAAAACCCTCTCTATAGCACCGAAAATGCTACAGAAGCTCAAAAGCTCTTTGTAGGCCTCAAATACAATGAAGAAAAAGACATTGGCCCGGGAATAAAACTCATCTTACGCGATGCCGGTCATATCTTGGGCTCAGCTCTCGTGGAACTGCACGTCACCGAAAATGGCCATACTAAAATCCTAGGCTTCACCGGAGACTTAGGCCGCAAAAACATGCCTATTATCCAAGATCCCTATCAGTGGACTCACTTAGATTATCTCATTAGCGAAAGTACCTATGGCGGCCGTCTCCACGATTCATATGTGGATGTTGAAGAAAAACTCATTGGCATAATCAATGAAGCCATTAAAAATAATGGCAAGATTATTATTCCTGCTTTTGCTGTCGAAAGAACCCAAGAACTCGTCTATCATCTCAATAATCTTCAAAAAAATCTCAAAATCCCCTGCCTTCCTATATATGTAGATAGTCCACTAGCTATCAATGCCACTGAGATTTTCCGCAGACATCCTGAATGTTTTGATGAAGAAACCAATAAAAAGTTTCTTGATGAAAAAGAAGATCCTTTTGGTTTTGGCTGTCTTAAGTACACCCGGACCACTGAAGAATCCAAAGCTTTGAATGATAAAAAAGGGCCGATGATTATCATCTCAGCTTCAGGAATGTGTGAAAGCGGTCGCATTCTTCATCACCTGAAGAATAATATTGAAAACAGTAAAAATATTATTCTGGTTGTCAGTTTTATGGCCAAAGACACACTTGGTAGAGCTATTGCTGAAAAACACAGGATCGTGCGTATTTTCGGCAAACCTTATATCCGTAGAGCCCAGGTAAAAAACATCAATGCTTTTTCTGCTCATGCTGATCATCAAGAAATCATCGATTACATCCAGCATATCAAAGATCTGAAACGTATCTTCCTCGTTCATGGAGAACCCCAAGCAGCCCGTGCCATCCATTACGCACTAGAAGACATCAAAGCTGCCTCCAGAATCACTATCTCTCATCCCGAGAGGACCTATAAACTATAGCGCTGCTAGAACTTGGCTGGCATGAGTCAGTGGATTCACTTTAGGAAATACTTTAGCGATATTCCCCTTCTCATCTATTATATATGTAGCACGAAGAATCCCTTCGTACTTTTTGCCGAACATGTTCTTTTGTACCAATACCTTATAGGCACGACATACAGAACTGTCAGTATCAGCCAATAAATCAAAGTTGAAATGATATTTATCTTTAAACTTCTGATGGGATGCAATGGTATCACGGCTAACTCCCAAGATTACCGCCCCTTTCTTTTGCACTTCTGCTGATATGTCGCGAAAATTACAAGATTCCTTCGTACATCCAGGGGTATCATCTTTGGGATAAAAATAAAGAACAACCTTTTTACCAGCAAAATCAGCCAAGGAAAGCTTGCTTCCACTCGTAGAATCGACTGTAAAATCTGGAGCTTTGCTGCCAACTGGTAATAATTCCACCATAAGAATGATTAATTTCTTCCACTATAACACATCTGATTCACACGATTCAGGATTCAAAATCTTGTCCTGAGTTCCGCACTTGTGAGATCGAAGGCTAAGAATTTAATTCAGAATCCTGAACTCTGAATTCTGAACTACAAGCTTCAGTAAACAGAAAACCGACCTTTTCTAGTAAGATTATCAAATAGTAAGACACGCCTACTTTAGCTTATAGTACAGCCTATGTTCTTTGACTTTTTTATTCCTGTCTGCTAATCTCGTATGAAGCTCAAATTTCGGAAACGGGAAATGAGACATTCAAGATCCTCCATAACAAAACTTCTCTGTAAAAAGAGAACTTCGAAAATTTCCTCCTCTTCGTTCTAATCAGACAAGATCTCCGAGTCCAACCATAAATTGAATTTTATCATCTGTCTTGCGAATGATCTCTATTGGGATGAAGAACCGGGAAATTCTCGAAGCACCTTGGTCCATAACAAAACTCCACACTGGATCCAAAATAGATTCAGAAGTTAACATGAACAATCTGAAGTTCATGTAAAACAAAAACACCAAGGAAATACAAAAACCAAAAGAGAAAGTATGAGGGCAATGACCCGCCATAACAAAACTCCACACAAATACTTATTGCGTTAAAGCCCTCAACTCTTCTCAAGCTTAGTCATGAATATATTTCATGACAGGCAACTAGCTCCTTAACATTTTTATACAGCAGAGAGAAGAAAGCCTTTTACCCTCGAAGAGGGTTTTCTTCTCTCTACTCCTCGATTACAGTCCAAGGCTAAGGACTGCCAAATTCAACGCTCAAACTCAGGATCGTCCTTGTGACTTTCACTGGGGGTGGGAACGGTCAGGGCGGAGACCTAAACACGCCAAAGAGAGGTAGAGAATCGGTTTCAAACTAGAGCCTTACCTTGAAATCACAAACAAAATCATACTTCTAGCCTCAGTAATACATGATATTTTACTGATAGGCAGGAGAGGCAGGTTTTTTCACAAAAACCAACATAAAAAGTCATCCTCGCGATGGCTTTTTTGTTATTTGGACGATATAATCATGAAAATATCTTTCATGCATTTTGACGTGTCCACACATACAATTATTCAAAAGTTAGCCCAGGAAAGTGGTTTTGATCTAGTCCGCATCGCCAGAGCAGAAATTTTGTCCAAAGATAAAGAATTCTATTTACAGTGGTTAAAAAATGGAGAGCATGGCAGTATGGCGTATTTGGAACGTAACCCCGAACGTCGCTATAACCCTGAGAAAGTCCTACCGGGAGTGAAAAGCATTATTGTTGTAGGTCTTAACTATGGAGAAAAACAAACAACGGTTTCAAACAGCACGAAAGTTAATGTTGCCCGTTATGCCAAAAACAAACCGGACTATCACAAAGTGTTTGAAAAAAAATTATCTCTCCTCTCAAATTCCCTGCAGGAAAAGTTCTCTGGCATACATGCTAAATTTTATGTGGATTATGGACCTCTGATGGAACGTCCGTATGCCGCTTCTTCTTCAATGGGCTTCATCGGCAAAAACACCACATTAATAACTCCTCAATTCGGCTCTTGGGTGCTTCTCGGGGAAATTCTAACAACCTTAGAAATTCCTGAAGAAATTCCTCAAAAACATGGCAGCTGTGGCAGCTGTCGAAAGTGTATAGACATTTGCCCAACAAAAGCTTTGAAAAGCGCCTATGACTTGGACAGCCGCTTATGTATTTCTTATTTGACTATTGAAAACAAGGGGCCCATTCCCGTTGAATTACGCAAACAAGTAGGTACTTGGCTCTTTGGCTGCGATCTATGCCAAGAAGTCTGTCCACACAATGTACGTGCTCAAGCTTATGTACCACAAAAATGGCAAGATATAGAGATTGAATCTGACTTACAGAATCCTGAATATCTCAGTTCACTTAACTTTCTGAAAAAGATTCTTACTATCAAAGACGAACAAGAATTTAAGCTGTTTTTTAAAAACACTCCCTTTTTACGAGCAAAAAGAAGTGGACTGATTCGTAATGCCTGCGTAGTGGCAGGTAATCTTGGCGACAATGCACTACTCCCCTATTTGCAACATTTAACCAATGAGAAATCTGAGCTGATCAGAGAGCATGCGAATTGGGCCATTAATGAACTACAAATGAGAGTTCTAAATTCAAAATTCTAAGTTCTAAGTTTTAATTTAGAATTTAGAATCTATAATTTAGAATTTTCATGATACTCTCACATTAAAAAAGTAGACAACCAATTGGCCGACTAAATACCCAACAAGTGCAGCTGAAAAAGAAAAGAAGGCCATATTAAAGCCACTTTTCCACCAATTTTTATAGGTAATCTTTCCCTTTAGCGAACCGACTATAAAAAGGGCAATCACCGTAAATGGAACCGAAATTAAAATGGCAACATTTATAGGAAAAAAGAAATAAGGAAGTATTGGCACACTGCCACCCAGAATATAAGCAAAAAACATATAGATACCATTGAGCATTGAATGATTAATCGCTGGTGAAATACCCAGATAATGGGTATTTAATTCTTCAAGCCAGAAACGATGATTTTTTTCTGCTTTTTTAAGCAAATGTTCTCTTTCCCCTTTTTTTAAACCTAAACGTTTATAAACAAAAAAGAGGATCTCCTTGGCTCTTTTAGGTTCATCGATAATCATTGTCCGCATGTCAGTGGAGCGTCTTTTTTGTAAATCACTTTCGGACTCTGCGGAAAGAAAACTCCCCACACCCATGGATAAGGCCTCAACAATTACTAAAACAAAACCAGACAAAATAACCACAAAACGGTCATTAGTACCTCCAGCGATTCCAGTCAGCACCCCCACGGTAGAAACCAAACCATCTTCCAAACCAAAGACAATGTCACGGATACTGCCAACCAAACGATCAGCAAGATTCATTTTACGAGAAAGAGATGGCATGAAAATTATAAATGTAAAATTATAAATTCTAAATTGAGTTTTGAATTTGACTTAGAATCAAGAACTTAGAATTAATTTGACTTTTATAAGTTACCTATTTCCCATTTCGCTTGCAAACAATGTTTTTGGGAGTAGAGTACAAGGTGATTATTATCAAAAAATATGCATAAATATTTCATTTTCCTTGCTATTTCAATAGGAATGCTCAGTGGCTGTGGTCAAGATTCTTATCAGGCAAATATTCTGAATACAAAATCTACCAATTTAGACGTTACGGTACCAAAGCAACAAGCAACCGAAACATTCATCGATGATGACAGCTTCTTTGCCAATGAAAAGAAGACCATCGTAGCTCATATGCATGAGCTTCTTTCTGGTTTAGAAAAGAATCCTAGCACTGACAATATTAGTGCCTTGTTGGATGACGTGCAGAAACTATTGATGACAAACCCTTATGAAAAGAATTGGCAAAATCAGACTGATAAACTCAAACAACAAATCCTTCAGTTGGAAGAAGCCATTCAGAATAAAGCTGATGTACAGCCTGCCATCAAAACCATAGAAGCGACTTTAAGTGAACTCAGCTAAGAACCATTACCATTGGCGCCTAAGAGTTTTTGTAAAGCAATTTCTCTGAGCCCAGCTAATTCGTGCTCACTACGTGCCATTTCCACGCGATTACGACCATTTTTCTTTGCTTTATAAACCAGTCCATCAGCTTCAGCCAATAACAATTTGGCAGCAGTCATATCGGGAACAATATTAGGCTCTTGAGAAAAATCCTTCACACATTTCTTAAACCAATAACCCCATTCAGGATAATCTCGCATCATATTAAGACGGTCCTTGTCCACATGAGTGCATCCTATGCTGATAGTGATCTTTCCAAAAGGAGATTCTATTTGCTCTATAGCTTTTCGTAACTCTTCCGCTTTTTTCTCAGCGTTGATTGGGTCACAGCTGACCAAACATGCTACCAACTCTTCACCACCATATCTGCAAAGAAGATCTGTTGGACGCGAGAATACTCGCTTAAAAACTTGAGCAACTTTTTTAAGAATCTCATCTCCTGCCTCATGACCAGAAGTATCATTGATAGTTTTAAAGTGATCGATATCACAAAACAACAATGCCATTTCACCGTCATAACGACGTAATCTGGCTAATTCAGAAATAAACTGGGTATTAAAAATACGCCGACTGGGCAATCCAGTGAGCTCATCAGTCATGGCCTGGGAAAGCTGTTTTTCTAGGGCATCAATAGCACTTTTAATTGCTGACAACTTACTTCGCAAAATATTATTTTCTTCTCTCACCAATGCTGCTCTAAATAACTCTGATACAATCCTACGAATAGCATCATTTATACGATTCTTTAAAATATCCTCGAACAACTGCCGAGTAAAAGAAGCTATTCTTTTCTCTTCTGCATGCTGATTGACTGCATCAATGGT